>DAOQNB010000143.1:1333-9445 GCA_035335845.1 Acidobacteriota bacterium
TCGATCTGAAGAGGCGTGAACACGGTGAGGTCGCCACGGCGGGCGAAGTCCTCAGTATGGACAGCCCGGCCCGGCTCCCAGACCCGTCAAAAATCGAACACATCGAAGAACCCATCATTCGGGCGGTGATTTTGACCCACGATGACTTCCTTGGGCCGATTCTGAAGCTATTGGAAGAAAAACGCGGCACCCAGCGTGGATTTGAATATGTTGGCCCCCAGCGCGTGATGTTGACCTATGACCTGCCCTTGCTCGAAGTGGTACTTGATTTCTTTGACCGGTTGAAATCAGTCTCACGCGGTTATGCCTCGCTTGATTACCATTTAAACGGATACCAAACCTCGGACCTGGTCAAACTGGATGTGATGGTGGCTGGCGAACCACTCGACGCCCTGTCACTCATTGTCCACCGTGATAATGCCTATCAACGCGGTAAATTGCTGGTTGATAAAATGAAGGAACTCATTCCACGTCAGTTGTTTGAAGTCCCAATCCAGGCGGCCATCGGAAACCGCGTCATTTCACGCCAGACCGTGAAAGCTGCTGGCAAAAACGTGCTGGCCAAGTGTTATGGCGGCGATATCACGCGAAAACGGAAGCTGCTTGAAAAGCAAAAAGAAGGCAAAAAACGGATGAAGCGCGTTGGCCGGGTTGAAATTCCACAAGAAGCATTTTTGGCTGTCCTGCGCGTGAGTGAGTAATCCATCTGAGGGTTCGGGGACGAGTGAGTACCACCCGCATGAGTGGGTGGGGTGAGAATCCAACCAGCCCACCCACTCACGCGGGTGGTACTGACTATCGGTTCTTTGTGTATCCTGATTGCTGAACCCCAAACCCCATCCCCTGAACCCACAATGTCTCTATGTCAATTCCTCCGATTCCGAGTTTAGAAGGTTCACGAACGCTGCCACTGTTTCCCTTACCGCTGGTGCTGTTTCCAGGAGCAATACTGCCGCTCCATATTTTTGAGCCGCGATATAAGGAAATGATCAAGGACTGTCTGGACGGAGACCGGCTGTTTGGCATTACCTTTTTGGATAGCAAGGAAGGCTGGCCCCCGCCAACTGGAAGAATTGGCTGTGCAGCCTTTATCCTGGCAACGGTTCCACTCCAGGAAGGCCGCATGAACCTTCTGACCACCGGCGTGATGCGCTATCGAACCCTTGAATATATCGAGACCAGATCTTATCTTCAGGCACAGGTTGAATTCTTTCAGGATGCAGCCACCGACCTCAACCTTGCCGAACTGGCCGATCAAGTCACAACCCTGTACCGCCGGACCATCCGGGCCACCCAGGTCATCCAAAACAACGATTTGACGGAAGACGAATTACCTGATGATCCAGAGGAGTTGTCGTTTTCAATTGCCAGCACGCTTCAACTCAGCACCGCCCACCGGCTTGAACTCCTGGAACTGACATCGGTTCAGGCACGGTTGGAGCGCTTGAAAAAAATGCTCCAGGGTGTTGTCGGACAATATGAACTGCGGGCCACGGTCCATGAAAAAGCCAAAACCAATGGCCATGGCTCACACAAAACGCTCGCCCAGTTGCTGGAAGAAGAACGAACCTGAGAAAATTGCGATTGACCCGATCAGGTTGTTTGCCTTGCCCCAGAGCTTGATAACACAACCCTCATCCTGATCACGTGGTTCTGTTTTCTTCATTCTTCATTCTTCATTCTTCATTCTTCATTCATTTAGGGGAGGAATCTGAACTTGAACACCATCGGTTTAACCGTCGAGGCGCTTCAGAACGCACTCGCCGCACGCGAAACAACCGCCACTGAAGTCTGCACAGCCGTGCTGGACCGCATTGAGGCTTTAAACCCGGAACTGAATGCTTTTATCACCATCACCCGTGATCGGGCCCTGGCCCAGGCGGCTCAGGTGGATGCGGATCTGGCCGCTGGAAAACCCTTCCAGGCGCTGACGGGTGTTCCGATTGCGGTCAAAGACAATCAGTGCCTCAAGGGTGTCCGAACCACCTGCGCTTCGAAAATTCTGGGAAATTTCCAGCCTCCCTACACCGCCACTGCGGTGGAAAAGCTCGAAGCCGCCGGTGCCATCATCCTGGGCAAAACCAATCTGGACGAATTTGCGATGGGTTCATCCAATGAAAATTCAGCGTTTGGCCCGGTTCGCAACCCCTGGGACCTGACCTGCGTGCCAGGTGGATCAAGCGGGGGGAGCGCTGCCGCGGTGGCCGCTGACCTGTGCGTCCTCGCGACTGGCTCTGATACCGGCGGGTCAATCCGTCAGCCAGCCAGTTTGTGCGGCATTGTTGGATTAAAACCAACCTATGGCCGGGTGTCGCGCTATGGACTGGTGGCCTTTGGATCATCGCTGGATCAGATTGGGCCCATGGCAAAAACCACCCGCGATGTGGCCCGGATGCTCGGCGTCCTGGCTGGTCGCGATACCCACGATGCCACATCGGCTCAGGTTGAAGTCCCGGATTATCTGGCTGAGTTGACCGGCAATATCAAGGGGTTGCGGATTGGCATTCCGAAAGAAGCCTTTGGCGATGGGCTGGACCCAGAGGTCAATGCGGTGATTCAGCAGGCACTCACCCGCTATCAGGAATTAGGTGCTGAACTGGTCGAGACGTCACTCCCCAATTCAGGCTATGCGATTCCCGATTACTACATCATCGCCACCGCCGAAGCGAGCGCCAACCTGGCCCGCTTTGATGGCGTCCGCTATGGATTTCGAGTTGAAGGCGTGAAAACCCTGCACGAGATGTATCAGAAAACGCGTGATCTTGGGTTTGGCCCTGAGGTCAAACGGCGGATTATGCTCGGCACCTACACGCTGTCCTCCGGCTACTATGATGCCTATTACCTCAAAGCCCAGAAAGTCCGAACGCTGTTGCGCCAGGATTTTGAACGTGCGTTTGAGCAGTGTGATGTCCTGTTGACACCGACCTCGCCGACACCAGCCTTCAAACTTGGTTCAAAAACCGATGATCCGTTGCAGATGTATCTTTCAGATATCTACACCGTCACGCTCAATATGGTGGGTGTTCCTGGCTTGAGCCTGCCCTGCGGACTCAGTGAAGCGGGTCTGCCAATCGGCATGCAGTTGATTGCCCCGCATTTTGCCGAAAGCCGGTTGCTCAACACAGCTTTCGCTTATGAACAGGCCTACCCATTTCCAAAATCACCCGCCCTGGCATAATGCTGAATTAGGAACCGTCATCCTCCATAGAGGAGCAGATGACGGTTCCTCTCCCCCCTCTCCATTTTCGATTGCAGTCGCTGTTTCACCATTGTATGCTGCCGCCTGGTCATACAATCTTGCATGTTGCCTCTCAAACAAACTGGTTCACTGGTTGTCTCATACCACGTTGAATGTGAGTGATTGGGTTAGGGTGTCGCTCAAATCTTTATCACCTGACAAATCAACAAATCGGACCTGTTTCAGCTTAAGTTGGATCAAGGTTTTGGTACATTTGTTTATGCCCGCGGTTTCCCAAGTGCCCACTCATCAAGTGCCACATCCTTCGATTTTGTTTGTAGATGATGAAGCCTCGTTTTTAGAGACAGTTGGTGATTTTTTTACACTCAAAAGTAACGGAGAGATAAAAATCAAACTGGCTCAAAATGTAGCTCAAGCAATTAAAATCATTGAACAAGAGCCGGTAAAAGTCATTATTATTGACATTCACATGCCAGTCGTTGATGGGTTGCAGTTTATGACCTTGCTGCACCACAAACATCCGAGAATCCGAAAAATTATCCTGACCGGGTATGCGACAGATACCTACCGGACAACCGCATTAAAATCTGGCGCTTCGTTATTTTTGGAAAAACCACGCTCCATTGATGAATTTGAGAGTCTCTATGAAACCATCACTGAGTTAATGCGGCAGACAACCACGGATCGTGGGTTCTCAGGGCTGGTGCATCACACCAACCTCAGTGATATGTTGCAGATGTTTTGTTTGAGTGGGAGTTCGCTGGTGCTGGAAGTACAATCCGAATTGTGTGATGGCGGTATCTTTATCAAAAACGGTACCATTGTGCATGTCCAGTCAAATGACCGCATCGGATTTGAGGCGTTTTTTGAGATTATGTCACTGATGGGTGGTGAATTTACGGTCACGCCGTTTCTTGAGCCACCGACGATTTCAATTACTGATTCCTGGGAGCATCTGCTGCTTGAAACCGCCCGATTGACCGATGAAGGAAAGCCCCCTGATCAGTACGAGCCCCCCGTGCTTGAACCATTTGCCCAGGTAATCCCTGATCTCGAAGCCTCCCTGGCCTCACAATCGCTCCCAGTCACCGATTCTCCTCACCGACTTGTCAATTCAGAACCAAATCAGGTAGGATCAGAAGTGGATGATTTCCCCCAGGATCATAGATTTGCAGATATTTCAGTATCTCCCTCATCCAAACCCTCAGAAACACTCGAAGCTCCCATAATATCCAGATGGTCACCGTTATCAGCAGACTGGTGCACTGAACTTGTCCTGACTAACCTCCAAAGTGAGGTGATCGAGGCCCATAGTTCAGAGGACCCAAACTTACGCGCCGATTTGCTGGATTTTCTCTCGATGAAAACGAGCCAAATCAGTCAGGCACTCAATGCCAGAGAACTTCATCACCTTGAATTACAAGGGGTTACGTTTTCAGCCGTAGTGCTGATCAACCCAGAAATAAAAGTATTTGCACTCTCAACGAAACCCGAGGTAGACTGTCAGGGCATCATTGACAAGCTCCCTCCTGTATTCCCTTCACAACTGTAATCACATACTCACGCCGCAGATTTGATCTTCCATAGTTGGATTGGTCCCCGGAATGATTCCGGTGCAATCGCACAATTGCAACAAAATTACAACACTCTAACCACTAAATTTCCCTGCTCGTCAGCACTGGATGTCTGGTTGTTGCGGGCAAATACGGTCAAGGCACGGATATAAAACAATTTCATGAGAGAAGGCGTGATGTTGCAACTGAAAAAGCTCTTGGAGTTTCCTGGCGTTCGGGCCTGCGGAGCTTGTTTTCCAGATCGCTCAACGATTGCCTTCACACGGGATTCTACCCTTTCCACATCGGTCCTTGAAGGAATCTGGCGATCAGCCAATGATACCTTCAAGCTGCTACACCTGCATCGCCTGCCAGCTCACGATCTTAGATGGATGTTTCAGGACCAGGCTATTTTTTGCATGTCAGCCCCGGATGGTGTTGTTCTCGGCATTTTGACGGAAAGAAATCTTTCTCAGTCAGATCAAAATCTGATAAAGCAGTATCTGACTGAATCTCTGACTGTCGCGTCATAACCAGTTCTGACTGAGGAGCACCCACTATTCATGAAATCTATCCATCTGAAGCCGCTGAACGACAAAGTTTTGGTCCATACCGAAACCAACCTGCTCGAATCACTGCTGGCTCAACAGTGTGAAATTGCCATGGCCTGTGGCGGTCAGGGAATTTGTGCGACCTGCCATGTCTATGTCAAAGAAGGCAAAGACGCACTCAGCCCGCCGACGGTTCGAGAGCAGCGGACGCTCAGCCTGATTACTTCAAGCAATAACAACTCACGCCTGTCGTGTCAGGCGCGGGTTATTGGTGAAGGTCTGGTGGTGGAACTCCCCGAAGGCATGTACCTGCGTACCGCTGGGGACCTGTCCTCATTGATTGGCCGCCGGACTGAAATCCCGATTCTCCACCCGAAAGATGGTCGAATCCTGGTTGAAAAAGGAAAAATTATTACCAAATCCCGAATACTCGAACTTCAAGGCGAAAATTATGATGTTCTGGATGTGATGAACAATAGTGAACGCGTCTGAACTCACCACTGAAGGCTGGTGGCAATTGGCAACAAAGGTTAGAGTCTATGCCCTTTCAACAAGAAAAACCGCTGCTTCAAGGTTCGCACCTTTCAGTTGAAGCGGCACTCACCCTGGCTGATGCCGGCGAGACGCAGGCAGCGCGGGCCATACTCCTTGAGATAACAGAGCAAAACCCGAATGATATTTCAGCCTGGTTGTGGCTGGCTCAACTGGCCTTTAGCTGGCGTGGGCGCGAAGCCTATCTGCGCCGATTGCTCAGCATCAATCCAACTCACTCACTGGCCCGCAAAGCACTGGCCGAAATGATATTTACCGATGCCATCGAGGCAATCAATATTGGTGATTGGGATCAGGGAGCGCTGTTGCTCAAAGAAGCCGCCGAACTCAATCCCAAACACGAGCCAACCTGGATGTGGCTGGCCTCTCTCACCATTGAAACCGATCCGGTCCAGACCATCGAGTATTTAAAGCATGTGCTCGACATTAATCCGAAAAATGAGAAAGCTGTGACCTGGCTCGACGAGATTTATCAGCGAATTCTGGGCTCCCCAGTCCCCCCGACCCTGATTCGTCAGTCTGAAACGGAAGTTGCCCCTCATCACAACACGCAAGATTCACTTGCCGTAGCCTGAGGCTCCGTCAGCCCCCCTTGAACCTGCGTTTTTCTACTCTTTAATCCGCAAGGAGAACGTGTATCTATGCCGATCAGCCCAGCAGATGGTGGCATCAAAAATTACCATAACTACTTTGTTCCAGAAGAATTTACCCGGCGTGATCCTGAGACCCAAAACCTCTATTTACGTGATGGCCAGCGGGCAGTGTACGCCTCAGAAGACTTTATTGTCGGCCTGCACTCCGGGTTGACCCAGGAAGTCGGAGATGCCGCCAACCTGATTATGTACAAGTGCGGTTATGAATGGGGCGTCAATGACATGAAGCGCTTTTCAGAACGTATGCGGCACGAATTTGGCGGTGGCAAGCTTGATGTCTGGCAAATGAACCGCCAGTTTGTGATGGAATCCTGGTGGTGGCCGCTTACGGTTGAAGGGTGGGGCGGCTGGACCATTGATTTCGGGTTTGAAAAACAATCCATGGTTTTTATTACCATCCGCAATTCAGCCGTTGCCAAATCAATGGAGCAGGTTGGGAAACCCGTGTGCCATATGTATGCCGGCATGTTTGCGGGTGTGTTTAGCGTCTATGAACGCGAAGAACGCGACGCGATTGAAGTCCAGTGTTATGCCATGGGGAACGATAGCTGCAAATTCCTGATCAGTAAGAAAGATAAGGTCAATGCGGCTGAGTTTTGGCGACGTGAAGGAGCCAATGCCCAGGAAATCCTGGAGCGACTGGCCTAAAGACCGGGGCTAACAAACCAGGGCTGAGGGCTTGGGGCTGAGGGCTTGGGGCTGAAAGGATACAAATCATTTGAATTCAATTGGTTTTTACCCTCAGCCCTCAGCCCCAAGCCCGCTGTCTTCAGCCCCCACGCCCTCAGCCCCAAGCCCGCTGTCTTCAGCCCTCAATGACATTCCACACGACTCTGGACTTTCCTAACCTATGCACCCAACTTTGAGTACCACCCAACATCGCCGGTGGTCGGCAATTGGCCAGATGCTGCTGCCCTGGATCCAATCGGTGGCGGCACCACCACCTGCCGCCCGCCCATCACCTGAGCCAGCGGCACCGGCCTATGTCCCAGCCACCGAAGTATCTGAAGCATTTGCGCTGCCCGATGAAGCCAGCTTCACGTCATCAGAGGTGCCAGGAGCAGAACCAGCGTTTGACCTTGAAGCTCTCGCCTTCGATTTGTCGGTCGCTCAATCTCCGGTTGAGGTAGATCCGGTGCCGCCTCTGAAAACAGAGGTGGCGCCGACCGAATCAGACGCCTTTGCCCTGCCGTCAACCTGGGAAAACGAGCCCGCCGTGGAACCAACCCTGGAACCAGCCGCGGTCGAAGTGGTTGCCCACCCTGTACCAGTTCCGACACCTGTTAAAGTACCTGCCCCAATCCCATCTGCACCGGCGCCGGCCCCAAATCGGCTGGCGCAACCCGCCAGTAAATTTTTCAGTGCCATTCGGTGGGAACATGCTGGCATCGAGGACCAGCCTGACCAGCCTGTCAGCCGTTCAATGGCTGTGCCTCAGACATTTGCGAGCGAACCAGCGCCAGTGGTGCTCGCACCAGCCCAGCGCCAGAAACTCTCACCGCCAGATTTAACCGTGTTGACGAATGACTTTTTTGCCCGACGGGTGCCCTGGACACTCCAGCCATCAGTTTCCTTTGCCTTGCCAGTCAAACCCGAAGCCCGTA
>DAOQNB010000144.1:0-9441 GCA_035335845.1 Acidobacteriota bacterium
AATGGGAATGGAAGATATATTACCTATCGAAGTTACGGATTCAATCTGGTGACTGGACAGTCAGACACAAATGGGGACTCAGATATTTTTGTTTTTGACCGGATCGCAGGAACAAACCAGCTCGTGAGCCGGGCAGCCGGAACCACTACGGTTACCGGAGATACCGTTTCTTTGAATCCAGCCATGAGCACTGATGGACAAAGAATTGTGTATGCGAGTGCTGCTGACAATCTCATCCCTGGGCAGGTGGATGGCCTTGGGGTATTTAATATTTTTTCCTTTGACCTGATCAGTGGGGAAACCCGGTTAATCAGTGCCGAGGGCGGATTACCTACGACTACTGCAAATAATGAATCTACGTACCCTCAAATAAGCACTGATGGGCAAGTTATTGGGTTTGTTAGTCGGGCAAGCAATTTAATTCCCAGTGATTACAATAATTTTGAGGATATATTTATCGCCTACCTGGCTCAGCCTGGTAATGGTACTGCCACTTTAACCGGTGGTGGAACAGGTTGTGCAGGTCAACCAACGACATTGACTGCAACGATAGCTGGCGGAATTCCACCGTACACACTGACTTTGACCAATGGCGGCGGGACCCAAACCGGCACCAGCCCGCTCACCTTTACGGTATCGCCTTCCAGCACCACAACCTATGCCATTCAATCTGGAACGGATGCCAACGGAAACCCGATTACTGGCAGCGGAAGCGCAACCGTGACAGTTACATCTTGTCCAGAACAGTCATCCGTTTTGGTGGCCGACACAACCAATAATCGTATCCAGAAGTTTAATGGAACAACCTGGTCAGTCGTTGGGCCTGGAACAGTTGGATCTGGAAACGGTCAATTCCGGGTTCCTGAAGCCGTTGCCTTTAACACCAGCGGGCGAATTTATGTGGCTGACACTGGCAACAATCGCATTCAGTGGTCAACCAATGGCGGCACAACCTGGGCAACCTTTGCCGCGAGTGGGACGGGACTGAACCAGGTGAGCGGACCACGCGGTCTGGCGCTTGACAGTATCGGCAATTTGTATGTCGCAGATGGTGGAAATGGTCGTGTGGTGCGTTTCAACAACGGCGTACCTGGAAATGCCGTTATTTTGGCCACGAAAGGCACCACCGCCGGACGGGTTCAAACGCCAAACGGGCTGGCGATTGACATAAGCTTCAATTTGTTTATTGCCGACACCGGAAATAACCGGATCCAAAAAATCACCAGTGCCCACACAAAAACCACACCTAATACTGGAACACAGATTGCCGGGCTCGGGTCTGGACTGACAGCGGTTCGGGCGCCACAAGGCGTGGCCGTTGATTCCTCTGGTAATCTCTATGTTGCTGACACGGGAAATAATCGCATCACCCGGTTTGCAGGAGGTAATCCCGGAACTGCAACGCTGCTTGCCGGAGCGGGCACGGCGCTTGGACAGGTCAGAGCGCCGGAAGGTGTCACCCTCAGTGCTTTTTCCACTGGACCACTCGTTGGCGGAATTTCACTGGTTGTCAGCGATACCACCAACAATCGAATTCAAGGCCGCAATTTAAACGGCACGACCTGGGTCCTGGTTGGGACTCCAAATGGGCTCGGCACTAATCCAGGTCAATTCCGCGCCCCATCAAAGCTGAGATAACGCAATAATGATGTGGTTGCTTATCTGACAATCGGTTTCCTCTCCTTTATGTAACCTGCCTGGACTACTCCGGTTCTGGCAGGTTTTCTTTTTTCTGAAGAAGAGGTTTGAAAATTTGGGTAGGGTACTTGATGAGTTATACTATTCTGCTGCTGCCGGATTTTGTGTCAGGTCAGGTCAGTGTTGGAAATAAATGACTTGTCAGTACCACCCATTGAGGCAGGTGGTACTCACTCATCGGTTCTTCTGGTTTATCTCCAACACAAAATCCGCTAGAAGCAGGTTCATTGTTCTTCCAGCCAGGGTTCAATTTCTTCTATCGAAAAAAAGAACCGATGGCCGGGGAGCCGCTGGTGGCCGAGATCCTGGCCAGGGTCATCCTCCACAACCACTGCCACGTGGACCTTGTTTTCATAGTCCTGCTCAATGGCCTCGATCACGGCGAGTTTTCCAGCCAGAACCAGGTCAAAAATGTCGCCGCCCCGCTGCGGACGCAGCCAGACACGGTCTCCAGGTTTGAGTTCAACTCCCTGGACAACGGTTTGGGGCACTGCCGTTCGATCTTCCAATAAGTGCCATTCCCATTCCTGCATAAGGCTCAAGGCTCCATTGGGCGAAGTCCACGCAGGGCACCGTGGAGCTTCATCAAATGTTGTTCCGGAAGAGTTTCGGTTCGTTCCAAAATGCGGCGCGCCCGATCATCAACGCCTCGCATTTCCTGCTTTTCGGCATCAGTGAGCGTCATCACGCGAAGCGCCAGCATTTCGTCAATTTCGGTTCCATCATAGAAATCTCCGACGCTTTCCTGAGCAATCTGCGGGTAATCGTACAGAATGATCGGCGAGGCCAGCATCAGGTTGTTTGTTCCAGGTTCTCCCACCAGAACCGGCCAGGCGCCGCGATTCTGGCATCCGGCAACCTGGCCCCGAAGGGCTTCGGGAGGGTCGAGCAACGACACAAACCCGGCATTATGAACCCCCAAAATCGTGTGCGTGGAAATCATGGAGCGGGTTAACACTTCCTCACGATGCTTGAGCCAGCCTTCATTGAACCCGGTCTGGTTTTCAATTCGAACCGATACTTTTTTTAAAGTGCGAACCTGGCCGTCGGGTAATTGCTGGGTGTCCTCAACGATGGCCTGTATTTCGAGCTGGACACTGGTTGACAGCAATTCCTGCTCAAGTTTTCCGGCCACCTGGCCATCACTCCCGGTCAGGATCTGGATATCCAGTTCAGATGGAAAGGTCACTGAAACTCTTTTGGGGTGCAAAACCAGTTCTTCAAGTTTCAAGTGGAAGGCTACGACTTCGCGTTCCACTGCCTCCTGCCAGCCATACCAGTGCTGGTCGGCGATTTCGAGGTGGTCAACTGGCAGAAATTCAAAGTCTTCCGGCGCATTGCTGATCACCGTCGCCGGGACTGCTCTGAATACTCGCCGGTCACGCAAATTGAGAAAACGCACTTTCACATCCAGCACGGCGTCAGCTTCGCACCAAACCAGATATTCGGTGTGCATGGTCCAATGTTCGGTGCCACGCTGGGCTTCGCTATAGGCCTGGGGAGTCAACACTCCAAAATTGAACCGTTTTCGATTTTTAACGGCTGAAGGCCGATAGGGGTACAGCAGATAGCCTTCATAGAGCACTGCCGTGGCAATTTTCTCGACCAGTTGGAGATCCATCACGGACGTTTTCTCCGTTCTCAGCCACCAGGCACGATGGTGGCGGGTTGGTTCAATGTGAATCTGGCAACAGAGCCAGATCGAGTGGCTTATACCATTTGGGATCAGGGGCTCGGGGTCAAGGGTCAGGGAAATACAATTTTTTCAATGATTTCGCCTTTCCATAATGCGAGAACTTCAGTCCACAATGGTCTTATACCAATTTGGACTGAAATCCTTGTATGAGAAAACAGTCAAGTAATTCAATCAAATAGAGTTAGTGAACTACTGACTACGGGCTACTGACTACAAACTGGTATTATTTCCACTTGAGTTCATCAGTGCTTTGGCTATGGGTTTAAAGCTGCCGGATTTCGGAAGCAACCACACCAAACCACACGGCCACGGCCACGGCACCTGGGTCCTGGAATCCACGCACCCGGTCGCCGACATAACTTGACCGTCCGCGTCTGGGAGACATCGTTTGGGTCGCTTCAGCACCCTGTGTGGCGGCCCTGGCTGCCTGATCAAGCGCCTGTGTCACTGTCAGCCCTTGTTCCAAACCAGCCTGGAGGGCAGCACCTGCTGGAAGCAGGGCATCGAGCATGGTTCGGTCACCGGGTTCGGCGCCACCAAACTCGCGAATGGCTTCAGTTGCACCGTGCAATGCCCGTACCCAGGCCGCGAGTCCTTGATTTTCTTCGTGCAAGAGTCGCGAAGCCCGCAGCAGGAAAACCGAATACAGGGCCCCGGAGGTGCCACCCATAACCTGTTGCAGAATACTTCCAAGCTCATAGAACGTCTGGGCTGGATCATCAACGTCAATCATCGGCAGCTTGTTGAGCATGGCCTGTGCTCCGCGTGCCAGGCTGATTCCCAGGTCACCATCACCAACTTCCCGATCCAGTTCAGTCAGCCGGTCGGCTGTACCAATCAAGGCTTCAAAAACTGCTGTGAGGATCTGTTTCAACAGACGTCCAGCGTGAGTCGTGGGGTGATGCGTTGACAGCGGAGGACTGGTTTCTGCCAGCGTGGCGGAGGCGACTCTCAAGGGGCGATGCGGCTGGGCAGCGGCATTGGGCCAGGCTGGCGCCGTTGTCAACGCATCCAGCCGACTGAGCTGCTGGTCATCAACACGCATCAGCGAGAGCGAAACCCCAGCCATTTCCAGGGCAGAAAGAAATGTTCCCGCATAGGCGCGTTCGACAATGATTTCCCGTCGCTCAAGCTCAGTCAGGGCCCGCCGGGCCACAATCGCCAGTTCCATCGTCGGAGTGGCGCCAAGATTATTGACCAGCACAACCACTCGTTCCCTAGAGCGCAGGTGGAGATCCGCCACAAGTGGTTCCAAGAGTTCATCCACCAGCCGGTCTGCTGATTGGAGTGTTTCACGTCGGACGCCTGATTCTCCGTGAATGCCCAACCCGAGTTCAATTTCATCAGGCGCCAGAGAAAATCCGGGCTTGCCAGCCGCCGGCACAATGCACGGTGTGAGCGCCACGCCAATGGTTCTGACGGCGGCGGCGGCAGCCCGTGCTTCAGCGGCAACCTGGGCCAGCGAGGCGCCAGCTTCGGCGGCGGCACCGGCAATCTTATGCACCAGAATTGTCCCGGCCAGCCCTCGGCGCCCAGCGTGGTCAGTCGAATCAGCCAGCGCCACATCATCGGCCACAATCACCATTTCGACCGCGTTACCCTGGGCCCGAAACCGTTCAGCCGCTAACCCAAAATTCAATCGGTCGCCGGTGTAATTTTTGACAATCAACAGGGCGCCTGGTGCTCCGGCGGTGGCCTGCATCGCGGCAAAAACAGCGTCTGGACCTGGCGAGGTAAAGACGTCACCAGCCACGGCAGCGCTGAGCATGCCTCGCCCGACATACCCGGCGTGAGCTGGTTCGTGCCCGCTTCCGCCGCCTGAAATCAACGCGACTTGCTGCTGGCAAACATCAGCCGCATCCGACCGAATCAGGACCGGCTGGCCAGGCACATAATCCAGACCTGGATAGAGCAGGACCAGCCCTTCAAGCATTTCGGGCACCACAGATTGTGGGGCATTGATCAATTTTTTCATGATTCAACCTTTCTGAATGCAAAACTTAACCCAATTGACACCAAACCCAGGTGACGAACCCTGACTCTGGTTGAATTCCAGATCTAAATCAAGTCAAAGGGTTTGATGGTGGCTTGAGTTCAACCAGCAGTCACCAGATAAATATTTCCTGGGAGCGCCGGCATCCTGCTGGCAACTGATTGGAAATCAACCGATTGATGCCGGCCTTCTCAGGAAGGAATCTTCTGCTCAGGCAGTTGGCTCTCAAGAACTTCCCTCCTGGCTATCCAGGGTCCAGAATCTGCCCCATCATGTTCTGTGGGTGAATTCTTTCAGGCTTAATTCTTCATTCTGAGGTGCTTCTGGTATGATGGACTCACACCGCTCTTCACGTTGGTGCGTGTGCCCTTGCTAAAATTATTCACGTTTCTGGATTCAATTTGATCATTCCCATAGGAATTCTCATGCAGATAGCGGCTTGTGCAACGGGGTTTGTCTATCGCCTCAGGTGGAGTGTCGGGTGGTGGGTCATCCTGTCCATCGTGGTGATGGCCTGTCTTCCATTGCCAGTTGCAGCGCTGAATCCGCGTAAGGCCATCACCCAATACATCCACCGTACCTGGTCAAAAGATCATGGGTTACCCTCAAACGCGATTCTGACCTTGCTCCAAACCCGCGACCATTACCTCTGGATTGGTACCTATGACGGGCTGGTTCGATTTGATGGGGCTTCGTTTACCATTTTTAACAAATCCAACACTCCGCAGATGAAAAACAATGGCGTGTGGGCCCTGGCCGAAGATGCTGAGGGCACGCTCTGGATTGGTACCAATGGTGGTGGACTGATGACCTATCGGGCTGGCGGAGAGTGGCAGACTTACGATACGCACCAGGGGTTGTTATCTCAAATTGTGACAACGCTCCAGGCGGATCCATCTGGTACGTTATGGATTGGGACTCGTCTGGGGGTTCAGCGCCTTTCCCGCAAGGGGACCCCGACGCTTGAAACCATTGCCACCAGCGATGGTCAGCCCCTCGGGAGTGTTTATAAAATTGTCACGGCGCCAGATGGCACAATACTGGTGGCATCGGATTTGGGTCTGCATCAAATCAACCCGACAGCGGCCAGTCCAGTGGCTCAGCGGGTTGACTGGGTGGTTGGCACGGTGCGGGCATTGGCCTTTGACCATACTGGAACCCTCTGGGTCGGTCACACCGGCGGGACGCTCATGCGCGTCAGCGGGCACCAGCGCGAAGTGATCAAGCTCTCGGATCGTCCTTTTCACAGCACCATCACCGCGATTTGTGAAGATTTCGACGGAAACCTGTGGCTGGCAACCGACGGTCTTGGCGTAGCTCGCTATCACGATGGCCAGTTGACATTTTTTTCCACCAAAGATGGCCTGACGGACAATTCAATCCAATCAATGGCGGTTGACCATGAAGGGAATTTGTGGATTGGGGCGTATCGGGCCGGTTTAAATTGCTTGCATGATGGAAAGTTCTGGCTCTATACCCCAAAAGAAGGGCTCCTCGACGAAACCGCCTGGCAAATTTATCCCGATCCTGGGATTGGTGTGTGGATCTGTACCCAAAATGGACTCAACCTGTGGCGGGAAGAGCGATTGACTCCATTTCCAATGCCCGAACGAGATCAGGGGGCGATCATTCGAGCCATTGCCCGTGATCAAAAAGGCCGGTTATGGGTTGGGACCAATGAATCTGGCGTGTTTGAAGTGAAAATCAGTGGTGACAAAGCCGAATATATTCCATTTACTGCCCATCCACTCCCAAACCGAAAAATTCGGGCGCTGTGTACTGACACCTCCGGTACCCTGTGGATTGGGACTTCAAATGGCCTGTGTTGTCTGGGTGACCAGGGCTGGCGGGTGTACTCAACAGGTGATGGATTGTCGGTCAGCTCAATTATGGCACTCGAAGCCGACCCCGATGGCGGACTCTGGATTTGCACCAATGGCGGTGGCGTCAATCATTTTTCAAATGGCACATTTCAGACCTTTACCAGCCGCAATGGCATGCCCAGCGATGTGGTTTTTTCTACCTTTGTTGAGAAACCCGGCACCGTTTGGATTACTACCAATAATGGGTTGGTACGGTTGAAAAACAATCAACTGGAAGTGTTAGGGACGAAACAGGGGTTGTGGGGTGAAAACTATTATTCCTTGCAACGTGATGAGTCTGGAAACTTTTGGATCGGAGGCAATAGTGGGATTTTTAGTGTGTCAAGCCAGGAATTAAATGAAGTTGCCGATCATCAGCGGGAACGGGTGTCAATCAAGCTCTATGGGAAAGCTGACGGCATGACCAATGAAGAATGTACCGGGTCAGCACAGGCCTGTAAAACCCCCGATGGCCGTCTCTGGTTCCCGACCCTGGGTGGAGTGGTGGTGGTTGACCCACGCAACCTTCCGATCAATACCCTCAAACCGGACGTGCGTTTAGAAGCGGTGCTGGCCAATGGCCGGTCTGTTTCGCTTCAGAAACCAATCAACCTGTCGTTTGAGGACAATACCCTCGAAATTAAGTACACGGCGCTGAGTTTTGTCGCTCCGGAAAAAGTGCAATTCCAAATTCAACTGGCTGGATTTGACCCGCAATGGATTGATCCGGGCAATCGTCGAACGGCCTATTACACCAATTTGCCTTCAGGGACGTACCAGTTTCGCGTCCTGGCTTCAAACAATGATGGTATCTGGAATGAAACCGGCGCGACGCTCGACCTGAGCATTGCCACGCCGCTGTGGCGTACCTGGTGGGCCTTGATTGGGTATGTTCTGGCCCTGGCTGGAATCATTGGTCTCTCAGTGCAATGGCGGGTTCGGGCCCTGCGTCAGTACAATTTAGTTCTCGAAAAACGAATTGCCGAGCGGACGGCTGAACTTTCTGAAACAGTGATGCACCTGCAATCCTCTGAGCAAAAAGCACTTGAAGCGAGTCAGGCAAAAAGTGTGTTTCTGGCCAATATGAGCCACGAAATCCGAACACCGATGAATGGTGTGCTCGGTATGGCATCGCTATTGCTCAAAAGCGGGGTGACCGCTGAACAAAAAGAATATGCCGAGACCATCAAAATCTCAGCCGAAGCGTTGATTACCGTCATTAACGATATTCTGGATATTTCCAAAATCGAAGCCGGAAAGCTCAAACTGGAAGTCGTTGATTTTGAATTTCGACCGCTCCTTGACGATGTCAATCGGTTATTTCAGCCAGCGGCCACCCGAAAAAACATTGAGTTGAGCCTGGTCATTGACCCGGATATTCCCACCTGGCTCAAAGGCGATCCGGTTCGGTTGCGCCAGATTCTCAATAATCTGGTTGGAAACGCCTTAAAATTTACCGAACAGGGCCTGGTTTCACTGTCAGTCAAAGTTGAAAAACATCTCACGGCTGATGAGTGGGTCTTGCGGTTTGAAGTGACCGACACTGGAATTGGGATTCCCTTCGACGCGCAGCACCAGTTGTTTGAAAAATTTTATCAGGCCGATACGTCCATCACCCGGCGCTATGGCGGCACCGGGCTTGGGCTCGCTATTTCAAAACAACTGGTTGAAATGATGGGTGGGGACATCAGTCTCGTGAGTGAAGTCGGTCGTGGGACAACGTTTATTTTCTCTGCCTGTTTTCTGGTGGGTGCCCGGCCTGTTGTTCTCGTGGCTGGTGAATCCCCACTCCACCACCGGTCCGTCAGGGCGACTTCAACGATTGAGAAAGTGCTGGTGGTTGAAGATAATCGCCTGAATCAAAAAGTGATTGTCAGTCTCCTGAAAAAGCTTGGTATCGAAGCCGATATTGCCAACAACGGCCAGGAAGCCCTCGACGCGATCAAAGGTGGTTCATACCAGTTGATTTTTATGGACTGCCAGATGCCTGTGATGGATGGTTTTACCGCCACCCGTGAAATTCGGCGTTATGAAACCGGTGACCAGCACCTTCCGATTATTGCCGTAACCGCCAACGCCATGCCCGAAGATGAACTGGCTTGTTATGAAGCCGGAATGGATGGCGTGATTACCAAACCCTTTACACCAGAAAAACTAAAAGATGTGGTTGATGCCTGGTCACAATTCTCAGC
>DAOQNB010000145.1:0-1132 GCA_035335845.1 Acidobacteriota bacterium
ATTCTTCATTCTCAATTCTTCATTCTCAATTCTTCATTCTCAATTCTTCATTCTAAAAGGCAACCACAATTTCAACGTGGACCCAGCCGTCTTTTTCCGAAATCAGAAACTCGTGATGGCCTGGAAATCTCCGGCTTAACCGCTGGCGGACATTCTGCAGCCCGACGCCGAGTCCTTCGCGAAGTGACCGGCCATCCAGATTGGCTTCTGGGTCAATCCATTTCCCGGTGTTGGACACTCGAAACCGAAACCCTTTCGCATCCGCCCTGGCTGTGACCTGAACTCGTAATGGAAGCTGACTGGTTTTGGCCCCGTACTTCAACGCATTTTCCACCAGTGGCTGAAACAAAAATGGTGGAATCAAGCCATCTACCATTCCCGGTTCAAGATCAGTTTCAAGCTGCAGTTTGTGTTCAAAGCGGATTTTTTCAACCGCCAGATAGTTTTGAATTGCTTCAAGTTCTTCAGAGAGAGGAATATCGCGTGAACCACGCTGCATGAGCAGGTAGCGCGTGAAATCAGAAAGCTGCGTCACCATCTCTCGCGCTGCCTCTGGATTTTCATCAATCAATGAGCGAATGGATAGGAATGAATTGAACAGAAAATGCGGATTGAGTTGATAGCGCAGCACTTGCTGACGGAGTTCGTCAGTTAACCGTGCAATTTTCAACTGGCTTTCAACCCGCGCAATGACTTCAGCCGGTTGAAAAGGTTTGGTCACATAATCTACCCCACCGGCTTCAAAGGCCCGCAGTTTATCATCTTCGGCATCCTGAGCACTGATAAAAATGACCGGTACATCACGGGTGGTGGGATCAGCTTTGAGTTCGCGACACACCGTCAGTCCGTCCATTCCAGGCATTTTCACGTCCAGCAAAATCAGGTCCGGGAGTTCAGCCCGTACCGCCCCGAGTGCCATCAGGCCGCTGGTGGCAAACCGCACCTCATAGGACGCTCCGGCCAGCATTTGCGCCAGCACGTCCAGATTGGCGGGATTGTCATCCACAGCCAGAATGCTGGCTTTGAATCTTGAATGTGGAATTGCAACGTTGGACATAAAACCAGAAAATCGAAATTGGCGAGGTTGAACGGTGGGCCAAATCATTGCTGATAACCTCAAATTTGTCACGGG
>DAOQNB010000145.1:1232-4609 GCA_035335845.1 Acidobacteriota bacterium
ATTGACAACGCGCCTGATCGGGCTTCACCCAGGTTACCAGCCGCATCTTTGGCAACCACTTTCACCACACCCGTTTTGGTCTTTGGAATGGTGGCCGGAACACTCCAGGCAAACGACTGGGTGCTTCCAGACAAACCAGACACCACTGAAGTCGAGAAATCAGAACCATTTGCGGCAAAAGACAGGTCGTGCGACACCACACCGACGTTGTCGGTTGAGGTCCACGAAATGGTCACATTTGGGTTCTTCTTGCGCTTAATTTTGGAGGTGGAGGGCGTCACACCAGACACCGCTGGTGCCGTGGAATCAGTGGCGGTATTGGTAATCGTGAACATACCCGAGCGCCCCTGACCAGTATTTCCAGCCGCGTCTGTGGCTTCAACCAGCATTTGACCATTGGCCACAACGTCGTCTTTTACAATCTGGAGAACAAAACTCGTGGCGGTTCCAGGTAATCCAGCAGCCACGGTTTCGGTAAATGTCGCTCCGTTTCGCGAACCAGAAAACTTCACGGTGTGCGATACCACACCTACATTGTCGGTTGACGTCCAGGCCACATTCACCTGCGCACTGGCGATGGAACTGAACGTCGCACCAGTGACCGGTGACTGCACGGCCACGGTTGGATTTTCACGGTCGTTGCTTGGAGCCACAATTCGAAAATCTGTCGGTGTTACCGATTGAGTCGTTAATCCAGCAGCATTGGCGGCTGTCAGCCGAATCCGGCCAGTATCGGTTCTGAGCGAATCTGGAATCTGGTAGTCAAAACTCTGGGCCAGACCTGACAGACCGGTGATGATTGTGGTGGCGAAATCCCGACCACTGGTGGTTGAAAGCGCCAGGTCGTGCGACACCACACCAGCCCGGTCATTTGAATTCCAGGTAATGTTCAAGGTACGGCCTGCGGTAAAGGTCTCACCGCCTCGCGGGAAGGTCAGTTGGGCCGTTGGAGCATCAACCGTGAACTGTGACAAAGGAATGAAGGCCACAAAGCCGTTTCGATTTGAGGTTGAGGACTGGCGACCACCATCACCATCACCATCTCCATCTCCATCTCCGTCTCCGTCTCCATCGCCGTCTCCGTCTCCATCGCCATCGTCGTCATCGTCATCGTCGTCATCGTCGTCATCGTCATCGTCATCATCGTCGTCGTCGTCATCGTCGTCATCATCATCCGCATCATCATCGCCATCGCCATCAAAATCGGTGCTGTCTTCTTCGGTATCTCCATCAAAATCATAGTCTTCGGTATCAATTTCCAGGATCGGGGAAATATCAAGCGTTCCGCTAAAATCGCCTGAAACCATTAACTGACCAGAAGCTCGATTGACCATGAGGTTGATTGGTTCGACGTTGAGCTGGGTGTTTGGATTTTTAAACAGCAAATTCAGGCTGAGGTTGCTGGATCCCTGGAGCAGCCGGGCATATTCAAAGGCCCCCGCCGCGTTGTAGACCGCCAGAAACATGCTGACCCCGCTGGAGCTGAGGGTCTGGGCATTTTGACCGATACCGCCAAAGATCGCTTCGCCTCTGAGATATCCGACCACGTAGACAGTCCCACCAGCATCCACTTCAACCCGGTTTCCACTGGTATAGAGGTTTTTTCCAAAGTCCTGGGCAAACAACAAGCTGCCAGTTGTACTGTACTTCGCTAAAAACCCTGAGATACTGACTGTATTGCTCGTCAGGGTAACGTCACCAAACACGGCGTGTGAGATAAAAGCTCCGGTGACATAAAAATCACCAGTGCTGGTAGCGGCAATGTCAAACCCAACAATCCGGCCTCCGCCGATCTGTCGTGCAAACACACACTGGCCACTCGGAGTGTATTTCGCGATATAGGTGTCGGTATCCTGGTCACTCAAGGCAAAGGTGGTTGGTGACGAGGGGGTTGGAAACGTGATTGGTTGTCCTAAAAAAGCTCCGACCAGATACAGATTCCCCACTCCATCAACTGCCAGATCAAAGATGTCTTCTGAACCAGTCGAAACTGGGGCCGCGGTCCAAACCGGATCGCCAGTCGCTGGATTGAGCCGAGCCAGGATCGAATCCTGGGCGCCGGAAATCTGAACTTGCTTTCCAAGGAACGAATTTCCGGCCAGTTGGCCAGTCACATAGGGTGTTCCCTGACGATCAACTACAATCTTGAGGATGCTGTTGACACTGGTATTTAACGAATCTGTTGACTGAGGGCTGTTGCTGTTCCCACCTCGCGCCCACAACAGAGTGCCGTCAGAGTTGTATTTCGCCACGAAAGCTTCGGCGTTGAGCCCCGAGCCGGAAGCCGCCAGGGTCACTGCCGTGGTACCGCTTTCGGTTTGAAATGCCAGCGATGAAACAAACCCGCCACCGACATAACAATTCCCCTGACTATCAACGGTGATGGTCAGCCCACCATCCAGCGACAGGTCCGCAGGAATATCACTCGTTCCATTTGCCATGCGGGCCCACAGACATTTTCGGTCCGGGCTGTATTTGGCCACGAAGAAATCATAGCCTCTGGTGGCAGTCAATTTCGTGGGCGGTGTTGTGGCAAAAAAGATGTGGTCCGAAAAACCCCCGGTGACATACACATTGCCGGCTTCATCCACGGCAGTTCCACCAATTTGAGTGGTCCCACGTCCGCCGATTTCCAGCGAAGCGACAAAATCCGGGGCTCCGCTTCCAGTTTGTTTCACGGGTGCCGGCATTGGTTTTGGAATGGTGCGTGTCGTACCAGGCACACCGACCACGCCGCGAACGCCCACCAGCGCTGCCAGCACACACATGGCAGCCCCCCACTTCCCACACAACAGCACGCCAGCCCTGGCGCCCGTTCCAGGAAAAGAAACCAGCAAAACCGCCAGGAGCAGTCCGCCAGCCAGAAACCCCAGCGAAAAAACCATGGAACCAGCGGCCTGCGATGGGACAAACTCCCGGTTTTGAGCCAAATGGGATGCGTTGGAGAGTTGATCTGAGCCGGAAGTCGAAAAATAGGCGGCTTCCCGTTTGATCTGACCTGCCATCTCCACGACAGGGTAAGGCGTAGGGTCAGCATCAGGTTTGTCAGTGACTGTTATTGAGTTGCCTGCCTGAACGTTCTCTGATGACAGCGACAGATCAAACATCAGCCCTCCGAAGAGCACAGTGAGGACGAGCATTATGAAAAGGAATCGTTTGGACATAGTCTTTCTCCTGGGACATTAAGGAATGGGGTGGGACATTGGCGACCGATTCTTCGGGTTGAAGACTTCGGGCTGAAGAAGTCGGGCTGAAGACATCGGGCTGAAGAAGTTGGGCCGAAGAGTTGGTTTTATTTCATCCCTCATCCTTCATCCTTCATCCCTTCGATTGCCCTGAGCTTGCGAATCTTCAGCCCTCAGCCCCTAGCCCGGCTT
>DAOQNB010000145.1:4709-9438 GCA_035335845.1 Acidobacteriota bacterium
CGGGCAATCGCCCGCCGGGTTTCAATCGCCCGCAATTCAGTAAAAGCCGCAATCTGGTACTCGCCATGGGTTTTGGCAAACCAGCCGTCGTTGGAAAGCAGAACCAGCAGATTGGCGCCCTTGCGCACAAAATCAGCCATCAACTGAGGGTAGAAATGTTCATAGCAAACCGGCGCTCCGACCGTAACCGTTTGCTGAGTCGTAGTTTGGAAGGAAAATGTGCTTGTCGTCCGGCCTGGAATCAGCCGATTTGCCGTTGCCGGATGAGATGTGAAGCGCTCCAATGAGGGAAACCATTGAACCAGCGGCACCCGCTCAAAAAACGGCATCAATTTCTGTTTGTGATATGGCGCCGAAAGTGTCGTTCCGATGACCTGTCCACTGGCATTCCGCTCTGGTGACACCATTACCGAGCTATTCCACACCGGACGCAGGTTTGATTTCGAAGCAGATGACGAAGGTGACGGCGAAGGCCTATCAAGCGTTCCGGTCACCAGCGGAACGTTCCAGCGTCGGACCTGGCGCGAGAGAAATTCACGGTCCGACTGATTTTGGAGCAGCACAGATGGTACGGCGACTTCGGGCCAGACAATCAAATCCGGCCTGGAAACCTTGAGGGCGCTGTTTGTCGCAATCACGGTCTGACCAATGACCTGTGCGGCGAGTTCGGGCGTCAGCCGAACCCACGGGTTGACATTGGGCTGGACGAGCATGACTGAAAGCTGCCCGTGATTTGAAAAGCGTTCAGGTTGTGAAAAAACCCAGGCTGAATACAAAAGCGGAACAAGGAGCAGTCCCCCGCCGGTCAGAGCCAGTCGCCGGATAAGATATTGCCGCGCCACCGGTTCACCTGCGGACTGCCGTCGGGCCTGGAATTCCTCAATGGCGACAGTAATGGCGACATTCATTAAAACCAGCCAGAAAGTCAGCCCCCAAACTCCGGTCACATCAATAAATTGAATCAACCACGTCAATTTGTGCTGGGTGACCCCAAACCCCAAACCACCGAAGGTGCCGTCCAGACTGTGATGAATCCAGTCTGAAGCCGTCCACACCACGGGCAATGTCCAGAGCGCAACCCGGCGATTCAGCCGTTTCTGAATCACCCCAAAAACGGCAAATGGTGCGGCCAAAATGAAGGTAGCCACCACCACAAAACCACCAATCAGCCACGGATTGGCCCACATACACCACATCATGGTCTGCAGACAGCCGACAAACATCGTGACCCAGGCCAGAGCAAACATCACCCGAAACGAAGTGACCGACCGCAGTGCCAGCAGCATCGGCACCAAACAAACCCAGGCCAGCAATTCGAACCGAACCCACGGATATGACGGATATGACAGACTGAACAAAAGCCCGCTCAGCAAATAAGGTCGCAACTGGTACAGGTGTGTGATGAACCGTGATTTCGACATGTGCTCAGTCCTTCCCAATGGTCTGAAGTGCGCCTGCTGTTATCGAAAGTGTGATTCATTGACGGTTTGCCGAAAATCTTTATTCTGTGGATGGCACATTTCGTCGCCCACCTGCGGTTTTCATCGGTCAATGTCATGAAATTCCTGTCGCTACTTCGTCTTATCCTCAGTGGATTGGTTGGACTCTGGTTTGTCTGGGCTTCACCTCAAACGCTGCTGGCACGTACCGGGCCAGTTCCAGTCAGACTCGTCAATGCCAAAGCCGATCTCAATGAATTCAAATGGAAATTCCAGCCCGGAGATGACCCAACCTGGGCCGACAGCCGTTTTGACGACTCCCCCTGGAAAGAAATTTCAACCACTGAAAGTTGGGTCAAACAGGGACATAGCGGATATAGCGGATATGGCTGGTATCGGTTGAAAGCCCAACTGCCCACAGAACAGATACCCACAGCGCCTCAACGCGCATTGGCAATTACACTGACACCACCCCGAACCAGCGAAGGTGAGGTGTTTATTCAGGGGCGCAGGGTTGGAAATTGGGGGAAATCGCCAGCACCGCTTTTTTCACTTGACCGGTTGGAAGGTCCCCAGGTGTTTTCAATCCCGTCGGAACTCATCCCGGCAGATGGGATACTGGTCATTGCAGTTCGCTTTTACTGGAGTCCCCAGGCCGCTCAATATTTTCCGCGACAGGGCGGGTTTCAGGGTGGTCGGTTTCAACTGGGCGAACCAACTTTGCTGACCGAACTGGCCATCGCCTACAAACGAAACCGGTTAATCAATTATTTGCCTCAACTTCTCTTTGCTGCGATTTTCGTTGTGGCCGGGCTCTATCACCTGTTGCTTTTTTGGCGACGGCGGCAACTTCGTGAATACCTGTGGTTTGGGCTGATTCTGCTGGCTTCGGCAATCAATAACCTCGCGCTCACGCCCTGGGCCGAGTTTCTTCTTCCACCATTTGTCGGCAACATTCTCACCAACTGTACGCTGTATGTGGTCTTTATGGGCATGTTGCCGTTTACATTGTCGTTTCTGGGTTTTCGCTTTCACCGGCTCGCCTCCATCACCGAAGGATTGCTGGGATTGTGTCTGGTGCTCACCCTGCTCTTCCCGGCATCAATCGTCACCAATCCACGAGCCGCGCTGGTTGACCTCTGTTTGCTGATGTCGGTTATGGTCTGGTGTTTAGGGCTTGTCATCCGGGAAAGCTGGCGTGGAAATCCAGACGCCCGAACGATTCTTTTTGGAAGTATCATCACCACCGCGTTTGAAGTTTACTTACTGATTGCCCCGATTGGTGTTGTACCATTTTTTATTCTGCAATATGTGGGGTTGGCCGTTTTTATGTTTTCAATGGCGGCAGCACTCGCTAACCGCTTCAATCGGGTGTACACCGAACTTGATGTCCTGAACCAGGAACTGGAACAGAAAGTCGAGACCCGAACCCATGAACTGGCCGTCGCCAATGGTCAGCTTGAAACCGCGGTTGAACAATTACGCGACTCTGAGACCGCTGCCCTCAAGGCCAAAGCTGAGGCGGAACGCGCCAACCGGGCAAAAGATATTTTCCTGGCCAATATGAGCCACGAACTCCGCACTCCGCTCAATGCGGTGCTCGGTTTTGCCCAGGTGATGAATCGGACAGCCAGTCGCCCAGCTCAGGATCGTGAATATCTCAGCTACATCACCCACAGCGGTGAGCATTTGCTGGGGTTAATCAATGACGTGCTCTCGATTGCCAAAATTGAAAGCGGTCGGTTGACGTTGACCGAACAATCCTTTGATCTCCGCGAACTCGTCAGCAGTTTGCAGGATGTTTTTCGCCTTCAAGTCGCCGATAAAGGATTGAAATTACAGGTTGAAATCTCGCCAAGTGTCCCGGCTTTACTGGGCGGAGATGCTGGAAAACTGCGTCAGGTTCTGATGAACCTGATCGCCAACGCTGTCAAATTTACCCGCGAGGGTTCAGTGACAGTGCGCATTGATGCCCAGGAGGCTGGATTTCGATTTGAGGTGGCAGATACGGGGATTGGGATTGCTCCCGAGGATGTGAAAAAACTCTTCCAACCATTTTCACAGGTAGGAGAACTGGCTGGTCAGTCGCAGGGCACCGGACTTGGGCTGGCCATCAGTCAGAAGCTGGTCCATCTGATGGGTGGCGAATTACGTGTCACCAGCCAGCCAGGGACTGGAAGTGTATTCTCATTCTGGCTTCCGCTGACGGCGGCACAATTCGAAACCAGATCGCTTCAGCATCAAATCCTGGCACTGGCGCCCAATCAACCACGCTGGCAAATCCTGGTCGTAGATGACCGGCTGGAAAACCGACGCGTGATGGAGACGTTGTTGCAAACAGTTGGGTTTGACGTCCAGACGGTTGCAACCGGTGAACAGGCGCTTGAACGCTACTGTCAGAATCGCCCGGATATGGTGTTTCTGGACCTGCGAATGCCTGGAATGGATGGGTTTGAAGTGGTACGGCGCTTACGAGCCACTGAAACCGACCTCCACTCAACGCGACTTCCAATCATTGCCGTGACCGCCAGTGCCTTTGAAGAAGACCGGCACATGGTTCTGGCCTCTGGATTTGACGACTATCTGGCCAAGCCGTTTACTGAAAAGATGTTGTTTGAAATGATTGGCAAACACCTGAAAGTTCAATTCCAGGAAGAAATTACACATGTCACTCCATCAAGCTTTGATCAACCATCGGACCTCACTCAGCAAAATGGATTGGACGAAGAATGGAAAGCTGCATTTCACCGCAGTTTAACCACTGGCCGAACCGCCAAAGCCCTGGAGTTGATCGAGCAACTCCCCCCGCATCATCAGTCGCTGGCAGACACGCTTCGCCGACTGGTCAAACAGTATCGGTTTGATGAACTTTTTGCCCTGCTGGAACAAGAGCCAGGGTAGGGGTCAGGGGTCAGGGTTCAGGGGTCAGGGTTCAGGGTTCAGGGTCTTGTCATTACCCAAATTTTTTCCGTAGGTAAATTTTTCTGTGATCAATTCCTTCACAACAGATTGGAAATCCGGGATTTCAGCCGGCGAAGCCGGTGCCAGACAGTAGCCCCCGGTGCAACCGGGGGAACAGTCGGTCAGCCCTCCTAGCCGGCGCAGCCGGTGGCAGAGAGCGTCCGGCGAAATGTCCAGCCATCGGAAGTCGGACCCGTGACAGTCTCAACCCTCGATGGCGGTCAGTTCTCTCTTTCGCCGGCTTCGCCGGCTGGCAGGTGGCGGCATTCGATTCCCCCGGTTGCACCGGGGGCTACTTTCTCCCACCTGCTTCGCAGGCTCAACTCCTG
>DAOQNB010000146.1:0-1782 GCA_035335845.1 Acidobacteriota bacterium
GTTCTTGGTTCTTGGTTTTTAGTTCTTGGTTCTTGGTTCTTGGTTCTTGGAAGGTACGTACCTTGTCATAAGTTTCCTGAGATATTGGGTTTGGTAAGTGGTTGATTTCTTCCGTGGTTTCCGTGGTTAAAATGTCTGGAAATTTTCGGTAAAGTACTTATTGATTTCCACTCACCAGTTACCAATCTCCAGTCACCAACTTCCCTCCTTAACTTATGGCCAAAAAAGCGACTTTTCAGGATTTCTCAGCCAAAGGAAAACCCGAAGAACAAACCTTGTTTCGGTGGGTATATGACGAACTTCGCAGCGCCATTCTTGAAGGCCGACTGAGACCAGGAACTCGCCTTCCCTCAACCCGCAACCTTGCACAGCAGTTTGGGGTTTCGCGAGGCACAGTGGTTGTCGTGTTTGAACAACTCCAGGCTGAAGGATATATCGTGAGCCAGACCGGATCTGGTACGATGGTCGCAACCGCTTTACCAGATGAGTTTACCGAAGCGTCCCAGTCACCATCTTCGCCTCAAAGCAGATTGGTTTCGACGAGATCACTTTCAGAGCGCGGGGCTTGCTTGCTGACAAATCCATTCCTCATCCATCGGCAAACCGCTGTTGGGAAACCTTTTCAATCCAATACTCCAGCCGTTGAAGCCTTTCCAATCGAGGTCTGGAGTCGTCTCGCAGGTCGGCGGATGCGACGCGCAACCCGCTTGCTACTGAGTTCTGGGGATCCAGCCGGGTACCGTCCGCTCCGTGAAGCGCTGGCAGCCTACCTTCAGACCGCTCGGGGCGTCAGGTGCGAAGTTGAACAAATCCTGATTGTTTCGGGAATTCAGCAGGCGCTTGATCTAACGACCCGGCTTCTGCTTGATCGTGGAGATCCAGTCTGGATGGAAGATCCTGGCTACCCTGGTGCCACAAGCCTGTTTCAAGGTGCCAGCCTCAAGCTTTGTCCTTTACCGGTTGATAAAAGTGGAATTGACACAACAGTTGGAACACGTGACTACCCACCGGCCCGACTGGTCTATCTCACTCCGGCACATCAGTTTCCGCTGGGGGTGATGTTGTCGCTTGAGCGACGGCTGGCCTTGTTGAAATGGGCCCAGTCCAATGGAAGCTGGATTTTTGAAGACGACTATGACAGCGAATACCGCTACGTTGAACGCCCGTTGGCGGCACTGCAGGGCCTCGACCAGCATGGGTGTGTGCTCTATGCCGGGAGTTTTAACAAAATTCTGTTCCCTGCCCTGCGCATCGGATATCTGGTGGTTCCGCCGTCACTGGTTGATGCGTTCACGGCCCTTCGATCAACCGTTGATCGGTTTCCAGCCGTGATGGATCAGGCCATTCTGGCTGACTTTATGAGTGAGGGTTATTTTGGCCAGCACATTCGTCGAACTCGGGAACTCTATCACCACCGACTTCAGGTGTTTCTGGAATCAGTCAACCGTCGGCTTGGAGGATGGCTTGAGGTGGCGCCGACAACTGCCGGACTTCAAACAATTGGCTGGCTTCCACAAGAAGCGGATGATCAGCAAATAGCTCAGCGGGCAGCCGATTTCGGAGTGGAAACAATTGCAATGTCACGATACAGCATCCAGCATCGGATTCGACCTGGCTTGATCCTTGGCTTTGCCGCAGTTGATGAAAAGGAAATTGACCGGGGGGTTGAGCGCCTCGGGTTCGCGCTTCAAAGTATGCCGGGTCAGCGGCCTTCGCCATGACCGGCTAGCCAAATAAGATTTCCTTTGATAGAAACCATCCGCTTTGAAATGTCAGGTACCT
>DAOQNB010000146.1:1882-5751 GCA_035335845.1 Acidobacteriota bacterium
ACCTGAATTTCTTTATCTTTATTATTTGAAGGACAGAACAAACGCATGAGTGCAACTTTAGGCATTGAAGAAATCGTGGTTGGGTCAGGCGCGTCACCAAAAATCGGTGACACAGTGGTGGTTCACTATACCGGCGTGCTCACCAATGGCGTCAAATTTGACAGTTCGAAAGATCGCAACCGCCCATTTGAGTTTATTTTGGGTGTGGGACAGGTCATCAAAGGGTGGGATCAGGGTGTTGCGACCATGAAAATTGGTGGCAAACGCAAACTGACGGTTCCGCCTGAGCTTGGTTATGGAAGCCGGGGGATTGGCCCCATTCCACCGAATTCAACTCTGATTTTTGAAGTTGAATTGCTGGGCATCAAATAAAGCGAACGAGCGAAGTAGCTCAACATTGATTTTCAACCTGGGTGTTATCAATCCCTCAACTCTTTGTCTTTCAGGATTTTGCTACTTCGCTATTTCGTTCACTTGCCAATTGGCGATATTCGTAAACTTCGCCACGGAGCCGATGATACCTGACACCGGCTTGAAAGCGCCGGGCGGGAGTCTGAAACCGACTCAGCCCACATTGAATCCAGGCCAGCGGAAGCCTGAGCCAGTGCCGCACTGGAACATTGAAGATTTGCAGCAGGGCTGGTTCAGAGTCCATCCGCGCCCGGCCCCGCCCATATAAAAAGGCCCGACGAAACAACCAGTCAAATGAAACCTGGCCTGCATCCACATTGTGGCTTACCTGCGCTGTCGGAACATAGATAATCTGACACCCCCTGGCTCGCAACCGTTGAAGAAACTCGGTCTCACCGCCCATTGGGTAACTCTTGCCCTGAGGACCCATCTGGGGATCAAAGCGAACTCCCTCCATCGCTGTTCGTCGAACAGCAAAGTTCGGCCCAAAAGGTAAAATATTGCGATATTCAAATGGGGCTTCTTCGGTCATGGGCGGAATCCATACCGGAGGGAATTTTGAAAAGGCAGTTGAGGTAAAAAGTTCTTCTTTTAACCAGGCTGGTGTTTCTGGCGGATATGTGGGTTCAATTGGACCACAAAAAATATCAAAGTCCGGCCACCGTTGGGCCGCCTGATACAGATCAACTAACCACCGGTTCGAATGAGTACCATCATCATCGGTAAAAACCAGTAATTGACCTTTTGCAACCTGAAGTCCTTGATTCAAAGCTCGATTTTTTCCAGGTTCAGATTCAAAAAGCGAGACCAGAGGCAGGGTGCGACGCGCCTGCTCCACAATCTGTGGCGTGTCGTCAGTACTGTTGTTGTCAATGACGATGACTTCCCATCTGAGTCCATTCATTTCCTGACGGGCAAGAGAAGCCAGGGTCGGGCCAAGGAGTCTGGCCCGATTACGGGTGGCAATCAACACGCTGAGCTCAAGTTGAGGGTAGGTCATGCCATTTAGGGTTCAGGGTTGCGGGGAAATGCAATCCTCTCAACTCTTTCATCTTCTCCTCATCCGATGGAATAAGTGCAAACTGGTTTCGATACCTGGTATGAATCTGATTAACCTGACCGATGGAGTTGACGGTATTCAAATATCTGTCCGCGCAGGAAATGAAGAGTTGAACTGGTTTTGAACTTTTGCGGTTCCGCCCGAAAGAAGAACAGGTGGTGAAACAACCAGGTAAGGCAGAAGACAACGATCAGTCGAGCCGGGACACCACTCAACCGAAAGGAGGTGGTGTTAGGTGCAAAATGGACAAACCCACGTCCAAACCGAAATGCCCGGTTGAACAACCAGGCTGATTCAAGCTGGTGCTTTTCAACCCGGTGAAAGACCTTTGCTCTGGGAACATACCCAATTTGCTGATTTTCTTCATAAATCCGGGCTAAAAACTCGGTCTCATCTCCCAGGGGTGATTGTGGGTCCGCTGCCTGTGGGCCCAGACGTAATGAAAAACGCTTTCCATCAACAGCGGCTGCCCGCAGGGCATAATTGGGTCCAAATGGCAGGGTTGGATCTTCAAGCCGGGTATTTTCGGTGTGATTGAGGTCGAAATGGGAAAAGGCAATCGAGGTAATCCGCCGATTCTGGCGAATCCATTCCGGCGTTTCAGGTGGCAGCAAGGGGATAACCGGACCGCCAAAAATTGAAACCTCCGGCCATTGTTTCGAGGCAGCGACCAGTTCCGAGACCCATTGTTCGGTGTGCTCAGTGTCGTCATCAGTAAAAATCAGTAATTCACCCGTCACCACATCAAGTGCCCGGTTCAAGGCTCGATTTTTCCCTGGGGTGGGTTCTGTCAGCGGAATCAACGGCAACCAGCGTTGGGCTTCGTGTAAAACCTGAGCCGTGTCGTCACTACTTCCATTATCAACGACCACAATTTCCCATCGAATTCCATTCAAGTGTTGATTGCGCAACGACTGCAACGTGTGCCGCAAAACGGACGCTCGATTCCGGGTGGAAATTAAAATACTGACATCAACTTTCTCCACGATATCAGCCCCCTCAAAACAAGACTGGAGATGGTTTTGAGGGAACCAAAACCGATCTCCAGTATGATGAACGACACATTGCTGGTGCTCGCGGCGGGAATCGAACCCACGACCTACCGCTTAGGAGGCGGTTGCTCTATCCACTGAGCTACGCGAGCAAATCTCGAAAGATACGGAATGAAAAACTCAACTCACTTGAACCCGAACTTGTTTAGTCCAATTTTTTCAGCCCGAGGTTTTTCAGCCCGGCACTATGAATCATACCGCAGCAGTGATTCAATGTGATACCCAGCCAGTTTTTCACGACCGTTGAGAAAGTCCAGTTCAATCACAAAGGTCACACCGGCGATGGTGCCACCAAGGCGTTCAACCAGTTTGATGACGGCCAGGGCCGTTCCGCCTGTCGCCAGTAAATCATCCGCGATCAGAACCCGTTGGCCAGGCTGAATCGCATCTTTGTGGATTTCAAGACAATCGCTGCCATATTCCAGGTCATAGCATTCACGTTCAGTTTCGGCTGGGAGCTTTTTGGGTTTCCGAACCGGAACGAAACCAGCACCCAGGTGATAGGCGATGGCCGGAGCAAAAATAAAACCACGGGCTTCGATTCCAACCACCACGTCAATTTTTTCCCCGGCAAAGCCTTCGCTCATGCGGTTAATGACACGCTTGAGCCCTTTTGGATCTTTCAAGAGGGTGGTGATGTCATAAAATAAAATGCCGGGTTTGGGAAAATCCGGGATTTCACGAACAAGTTTACGAAGAGCATCCATAAAGCAAAATTCCTATCCATTAATGCGAAATGTATCAAAATGTCCGGTTGGCTCGACGGCGGTCTCACTGATTTTTCGAACTTCCGCATACATCGGACCAAAGGCGAGATCGTGTTTGAGTTTTTCAATGGAATCGAGGGTGCCTTCAACCCAGGCTTCGACTGAGCCATCAGGTAAATTTCGCACCCATCCTCTGATTTGATACTGACAGGCGGCGCGAAGCGTGTAATAACGGTACCCGACTCCCTGCACACGGCCAGTAATCACAAAACGCCGAGCCACAACGGCCATGAGAACAACACCTCAACCCACTCTCAAAAATGCAAGAAGGCCATCAATTCGAAGTGAACGGATGGCCTTCCTTTAGGATAACCTGGTCGGGGCGAGAGGATTTGAACCTCCGACCTTTCGGTCCCGAACCGAACGCTCTACCAGGCTGAGCCACGCCCCGTCAAACTGGAATGTCCTGGAAAGGGACGGATACTACTCTCCGGTCTGGGTCTTGTCAAATGAAAAACCTGGACTCAACACCTGGGGTTGAAGACTTCGGGCTGAAGAAAGCGGGCTGAAGAAAGCGGGCTCAGGGTATGAAACCCGTTTTCTTCCGCCCCGAGTCTTCGAGTCTTCAGCCCCAAGCCC
>DAOQNB010000146.1:5851-9421 GCA_035335845.1 Acidobacteriota bacterium
GTCTTCAGCCCCAAGCCCTCAGCACTGGTTTTCTCAGCCCCAAGCCCTTAATTGTTGGTGCTAATTCCCGACCAACCTGGCAAAGTGAGCGCTGGTACATACGCAGATTCTTCAAAGTTGAATTTAAAGTACCCTTTGAATTTAGTGACGTTGGAGATGCCTTCCCCACGGGCCAGGGTGGGCATCCGGAACCGACCGTTGAATTCTGAATAATCAACCGTGGCGCTGATTGATTCGATGTCTTTGAGATGCTTGTCCAGAACTTGCAGATTGTACATGGCTTCAACCTGAACCGTGAGCATATCGCCAGTGGTACCATTGACATAGACAATACCAACAGCCAGTGGAACACTCTTGATATTCGCTTTAGGTTTGAAGCGGAAGGCTCGCTCGCCTTCGCGTTCGGCTGGAGCAGGTTCAAACTCGTAATACGGCAGTTTTTCAGGCAGGAGAGGAAAGAAGATCAAATCCAAAAAAGCCTGTGACGTGAGGCCAGTGCTTTCTTTTGGATTGACTTTGGTTTTCGGAACGCCTTTATCGTCAGTATCGGCAACCACTCTTGGAACCACCAGGTAATTGGTTTTGTCGTTTTCATCCACCTGGTACCCGATTTCAACCTCCGTATCCCGGAACTGCTTGCGTTCACCAGGAGGCAAACCAGGGGCTTTCGGTTTTTCATAGCGTTCCATGTGCAGCCGTTGCCGATATTTACATCGGTCACGGATCACCAGCGATTGATGCTGGTTGCAGGCAGTTTTACAAATCAATTCGGGAACACCGGTGCAATCCATCGTCGCCACGCCTGGACAATCTGGCGTCCGAGTCGGGTCAACCAGTGGTGTCCCTCTGGTAACCAGTGCTGAGCCAGCTACCCATAATGATGCGGCCAGAGAAAGCGAAACCAGCCGGGCATGTAATTTATGAATTTTCATGGTATCTTTTACTCCATCTCGCAGTTTCGAAATAGTTTGTTGTTTGAAGAATGAGATTTTGAAATTGAACACTGTCAGGAATCCATTGTCTGATGCAGCAAGGCCACGGCTGTGTTTTCTGATGAGAATAAACCTGATGCGACTGCGACCTCCACGGCTGTCTTTTCAATGTGGCTTCCGACTTCACATCCTTGATTGGTATTTTAAATTTTCCCAGAGCCACTCGCCTATGCAGAACCGATATTACCGGCTTCCCAATGCCTTTCATATTTCGCTTGACCCATTGCTGGATGAATTGCGGCAGTTTTTTGTCTTAAACGGCCATCAGGTTCAAATCATCCCGATCAATAACGGTCATATTCTGCAAGCTCAAAAAGAATCGACCCTGAGCAATCTCACCGCGCAGTCTTCGGCCCTGACCGTGCGCCTGACTCGTGAGATTGATGGGTTGCGCGTCGAGGTTGGCAATGGCAAGTGGCTCGATAAAGCAGCGATTGGATTGGTTGGCTATGTGTTGTTGGCGCCGCTCATTTTGCTTCCAATCGTCGGCGCAATCAATCAGTTTAAGCTGTCAGAAGATGTTTGGGAAAAAATTGAAGCGTTTGTAGCCCGGCAAAACGGCGCGCCAGCGCCCGGAACGGCATATTCCTCTCCCCCACCACCGGCTGGATATACCTCTCCAACTTATTATCCCCCCCCTGCTTCGGCTGTCGAGGTACGCTGTGCCTCATGTAAGACAGTTCTGGCAACTGGTGCCATGTTTTGTTCACGATGTGGAACCAGGGTTGGGAATGGCTCAGTGGTTGACTCGTTTGCCAGTTCCAGCCCAACCTGCCCCGATTGTGGGTTGATGAACCCCCTTGGGGCACGGTTTTGCTCTGGTTGTGGTCATCGGTTTGGTGGATAACACCTCCCCAGGCCGCACGACCAGATCAAAGCTGTTGACAGGGGTTCACCTGATCCCGATATGCTTTGAACCCTTTTGAAATCAAACCTTTTCAAAGGCCAAAGCACCCAAGCTGATCAACAGAGAGCTCACTCTCTTCAAGTGTGGTGAACGCTCCTGTTGAATGCCTCCTTGTACCGAACAATCAGATTCCATTCCAGGGGTTGGCAGTTTTTTGGTTTCACTCCAGTCAGGGTTTATCAGGCATTGCAACCATTGATGCCGGTTGCAATTTTTCCCGTGCGGCGTTGTGACTTTTTATGAGCAGTGCTGTTCCGTCACCCTATGATTTGCGGAAATATTTGGAGCAACACCGGTTGCGAGCCGACCAAATGTTGAATTTGGCCAGCCCGGCGCTCAATGGGGGACTGCCGACCAACCAGCACTGGGAGTGGTTAAACGTTTTACTGACCAGGGCCTTTTCACCCGATGCCAAAACTGGGGTTGGCATCCGTGCCAAAGACGAAGTCACACTCATCAACTCTATCACCCCACTCATCGTCCGGCCTAAATTTGTTGATTATCTGGAAAAAGAATCCATTCTGGATCGAAGTGGAAGCTTGCTCAAACAGGTTCAACGCACCAGCACCTTTGATGAACTGGTTCGAAATCAGCTACCGGCCAAACGTGCACTGCATTCACTGTTTCACCAAAACAGCACTTCACCTGAGCTTTTGACCCGAAACGTGCAGCTCAATATTGAAATGCACGGCAAGTTTGAAAAGCTTTATGGCGAAGTCATCAAACAGATGCAGGATCTTTCCGAGCAACTTCGCCAGCTTCGGGTCAATCCAGCCACACTCCCCGAAGAATCTTCAGAAACTTCAGTTGTCGCGGCGATGGAATTTGCCGTCAAACCGGCACCCTGGGTCACGGGTGACTACAGCAAAAATATTGCGAATCTACAGACAGTCATCCGGATGCGGGACATGCTCCAACGGGCGGTTATTTACTTTGGAATGAGTCTTCCATCGGTGAACCCAACGGCACCAGTCACGCTGGCTGATCCAGCCGCCTTTCTTCACTCAACCCCAACCCCGCTCCCAGGCCCTCCAACTCGGACACCAGCCCCCGCGTTTACCATCCAGCCCACGCCGTTGCCCCAGGGTGCAGACCCAAACCTGGCCCACGAGTTAGAAACCGAAATTCAAGCCTGTATCAACTATCTCACCCAAACGATGGCAAATTCAGGCACGAGTTCGTCAACGGTTCGGGTCATTCGGCTGACGACCGGGAGCTTTTTGCTGACGTCATGGGAAGCTGCCGCATTTGAACCCACAGCCAATGTCCCAGAATGGCAGGTAAGTTACCTCGTCCGCGAAGGGCGAAAACTCTTGCAACGCAGCATCGCCTTGCTGGCCGTAATTGAACAGCGTCGCCCCAAGCCAACTGAAAACATCAAGTTAACCCCTGGTCAACGGAGTGCCGCGCAATATTACCTTGGTCAAATCACCGAAGTCCTCAATACCTTCGACCGGTTTTTGCAACGCTCAGCCACCTCAGCCACCGATATTGAAATCCTCTCAAACCTGCGCAACACCCGCCGCAAAATTGTCATGACCCAAACTCAACTCAAGCAAACGATTGGAATTCATTCGTGAATGAAGAATGAAGAATGAAGAATGAAGAATGTGGTGAGTGCCTGGTTCTTGGTTCTTGGTTCTTGGTTCTTGGTTCTTGGTTCTTGGTTCT
>DAOQNB010000147.1:0-9401 GCA_035335845.1 Acidobacteriota bacterium
TTCTTCATTCTTCATTCTTCATTCTTCATTCTTCATTCTTCATTCTTCATTCGTTTCAGGCGTAGTTTCCGACTGGATGCAACCGGATATGCTTTAACTCATAGCATAACTCGGTTGCGGACGGTCGCCGGTCAGGAGATTTAGACAACATCCGCATCACCAGATCATTCAGTTCAGGTGGAATGCCGGGGATGATGTCGCGCAACGGTCGAGCTTCTTTGGTCAGGTGCATGACGGCCACCGTGCAAATATCGCCTTCGAGGGATTGAAACGGCACATGCCCACATAACATTTGATACAGCGTAATTCCCAGGCTGTAGATATCAGTCCGACCATCATAGGGCAGGTTTCCAAGCCGCTCGGGTGACATATAGGTTGGCGTCCCAATCACCCGACCAATCGTGACATGCTGAAGATCAATTCTGGATTCCCCGAGCAGTTTGGCCAGTCCAAAATCAACGACCTTCACAACTTCGCCGTCTTTGGTCTGGTGGAGGAAAATATTGTCTGGTTTGATGTCGCGATGAACAATTCCAGCCGCGTGGGCTTCGGCCAGGACTTCACAGATCGGAAGCGCAATTTCAACACATCGCTCTGGGGCGAGGCGGCCCTGTTGGGAGATTTCTTTCGTTAAGGGGTGGCCACTGAGCAGTTCCATCACCAGGTAGGCAATCCCGGCGGAACTAATCCCAAAATCGAGGATCGAAACCGCATTCGGATGCTGAATCCGACAGGCAGACACACCTTCCAACCGAAACCGATCCAAATCGCTTTGAGTGGCGTGACCAGAACGTGGTTGAAAGACTTTGACCGCCACCAGCCGGTTCAACCCGGTATGCATGGCTTCGTAAACTGTTCCAAATCCACCAGTTCCGATTTTCTTTTCCAGCCGGTACTTCCCGTCGAGCACGGTTCCCGGCAAAACTTCCGACAGGGCTGAAAAGATCATCTGTGCCCGCCGGTTTGATTCCATCAGGTCTTCGCGAGACCGGGTTAATTCTTCATTCTTGCGGGCCAGTTCTGCGTTCTTGGTTTCAAGATCTTTCTGAAGGCGGGAAATTTTGAGCTGGTTTTCAATGCGGGCCAGCACTTCCTCAAACTGGAACGGTTTAGTGACATAATCAACGCCACCAACTTCAAACGCCCGCACCTTGTCCATGACTTCATCGAGCGCGCTGATAAAGATGACTGGAATATCCCGACTGCGCGGGTCAGCTTTGAGTTGCTGACAGACCTCATAGCCATCCATCTCTGGCATGGTGATATCGAGCATCACCAGATCTGGCAAACACGAACGCGTGGCAGCCAGCGCTCGACGGCCACTGGTGGCGACCCGGACGTGATATTTCCGATCAAAGAGCATACTCGATAGCAGGTTGAGGTTTATTGGATTGTCATCAACGATCAAGATATCGCCTTTTGAACCGTTGGGTGAACTCATTCTTACTCTCCATTGGGCTGAACATGAGGAAGTTGCGGGCAGTGGCTGGAGGAGTATAGACCACTCCCTGGAAAAAGCCAAAAAATGGCCCCCATGAACTGCAGACTGATTGATTTGGATATGGGTTCAGGCTCGCACGGACGAGAGTGCAATCAAAAATATGAATAAGTTGAAAGGAAGGCAACCGAAAGGAGGTGAAAATGGAGATGAGGGGAGTCGAACCCCTGTCCGCAGACCTTGGATGGCAGAGCCTACGAGCGTAGTCGCTTCCGTCAGATTTCATCTTTGCACAGCCGGAACAGCGACCTGCGCGATGCAAAGACTAACCCAGTGTGTTCTCGCCCGTCACCCCTGAGTACAGGTGACGGACCAGCCTGTGAAAGTAACGCCCGATCACGAACGCACAGACAACGTGCGTGTCAGACGCTAGCTAGCTTATTAGGCTGCTAGGGCGAATTCCTGCGTGTTGGCAGGTTTTGTTTCCATGCAGGAACGGGTTACATGGTTCCCGGCACGCCTCTGGTCACCGCATTGCCCACGTCGAAACCGTGACATCCCCATATTCGGTTGTGAAAGAACTGTCTTCGATGTTACCTGCCTGTAACACGAGGCGTCAACCGTCAACAGCGAAGGAATGCCAGAATGAAGAATTGAGAATTGAGAAGAAAGAATGACCTGCTTCAGGATATCGTTTTGGTCCTTTTCGTCCTTTTGGTCCTTCATCGCCCAAACTTGAGCCACTCCAAAGAAGCCGGGTGGTGGTTTGGGCGAAATTACTGACTGAACCTACTTCTTTTTTTCCAGTTCCCTGAGTGCAATCCGGAGTTCATTCCGATCCCGTTCATCTCCCAGAATCAGGAGTTTTTCATATCTCACGCCGGGTTTTTCCCAAGGTCCAATGCCGCCCGTGATAATTCTCATAAGGCCAAGTCCCCAGGTATTGACACTTGCGGCAATGCAATGCCCAAGTTGACGCTGTTCTTCAAGTTCTTCGCGGGTTCGAATGTAGAAGACTTCCCGCTGGCACTCGGTGCAATAACGTTTGTCAGGATCGTCAAGGATCAAGAGTTCCTCCCAGTACATCGGGCATTTGAACTTAAAGTCACACTCGTGGATGACAGATTTTTCGACCATAAAAACCTCCGATTTTTCACTCTCTTAATTCTTAACCTTTGGATCATCAGCATTTATAAAGCCCGTCCCTATCGAAACACCTTAAAACTCACCCCAACTTTCTTTAATTGGGCTGCAATCTGTTTTGCCTCTTTTTCAGTTACACGGGAAGCCAGTGTTCGTTCCTGACCACAGGCCAGAACTCGTCTCAGAGCCACAATATCCACATTCGTTTTGAGAATGGATTGAATTTCCAGCATTTGTTCATCACTTAAACTCAATGTCGGTTCAAGCATTATTGTATAGCCACGTTCATGAACCCAATCAAGATCGCCAAGGATGTATGATTCACCCTCTGTTTCTGGAGAACTGGTTTTGATGGCGGCACATTTTACCTCTTCGTTCACAATAACCGGATTTACCGGGTCAATTTTATAGACGTTTTGGCCGCACAATTGACAGAAGCCAACATTCGGATCAGAAGTTGGAGACAAATCTTCCCATTGTTGAGAGCATTGGAATTTTAAACGGCATTGAACTTTCATCAGTATCTCCTTGCCTGAAAACAGTCGTCATAAACAACTAATAACCCCTTTGGTTACCACAAATGACCCATTGCGTTAAACTGACTGGCGGGCTGGTATCTGGTAAAAACATCTTTGTCCAGATCAAAGAAGAGCCCAGCGTTGACAACGGTTTTGATATACCACCAGTGACCACTCCAGCCCGGTGCATACCGACCATTTGTCATCATCTGGACCCATTCCCCAGGGAGTGACCACAATGTCTTTCGCATATGTAACCTGATCGGAGCGCCGCTTGACTGGACAAAGGTTACCCAGGCGTGCTGCCCATTGTGACCAGCCGTGATGCACCCGGTTCCAGGGAAAACATACGGACTGGCAGTAATCTTTTCCAAAGGAGCGGAGAATGAGTTTTCTTCATCAAAATATACTGAATGAAAAATCACCTGTGCTTTTGAGCCAGAAACTGAATCAACTGGAAATGGCATCTGTTCCGGAACGGTATACCGGACTCTGGCCAGTGGCCCAACACGTGAAACCTTTGTCCATCTGGTTGTAATTTCCTGCACCAGCAAAACTGGTTTTCTTTCAACACCTGCTTTTTTTGACTTTCCCATACTGTTCTTTTCAACCGTCTTTCTTTGACTCTTCTGCTTTCCCAGTCAACATACTGGTAAAGGCAACGACCAGGGTTCGTTCCCACCAGATAAAATGCTGATAAGTACCTTACCGAAAATTTCCAGACATTTTGAACCACGAAACACACGAAAAAACCAACTACTCACAAAATTCAACACCTCAGGAAACTTTTGACAAAGTACTTACAAACCAAGACAGTAGCGGATAGCCGTTTCAACTCTGGTTAATGTATCTCCTCCGATTTTACCTGCAGGTGGTCCTGAAAATCTTGCAGGATCAATTGATCGAAGCTGAAAGCACATAAATACCGTCTCAAGAGGAAGTCCGCTTTCTTGTGGCGTTATCCGCACATTGGTCAGGTAATCCTGGTGAATATTCGCGCCCTTTGTGCCAACAACAACAGTTACCACCAGAGGGAGGTTATTGATTGCATCGGTTGAAATCACCAGTACTGGCCTATCCCCAGACTGTTCTCGACCTTTCACCGGGTTTAAATTGACGAAGTAAATCTCTCCACGTCGAATAGCCATCACTGTACTTCCAATCCGTCAGCTTCAGTTACCAGAAACTCATCGTTGATTTTGCCAAGCTCAGCCTGAATTTCAGGATCTGCCGCCATAAAAGCGAGTTGAGCATCCTCATTTTTACCAGAGCTTAATCGTTGACGAATCTGCTGTGAAACCCGCTCAATCAAAACAAGCTGTTCAATGATTGGAAGCCGGCCAATGAGTTCTTCAAGTTGAGTTAAATTTGCAGATGACATAACCAGAATCCCTCTAACTTTTGAAAATACAGAGCATTGATGATTCATTGAAGAGCCGAAGCCATAGAATACTAAAGAAGTGGGTCAGTTCAGGCAACCAGTTCAAGGTTCAAACAGTCACCAAAGGTGGACTAACCACAAAACAGAATTGAGCATCAAACACAATATTTTCTCCTCAGCTATGATTCAATCAGCACAAATTCTGGTGGCTCATCATCAACATAGAGCATCGTGCCGCACTCACATTTCCGGCCACAGGGTCGAACTAAATTTGTCTGTGTCGCGGCGGACGTTTTTTTGAGGCACGTTGGGCATTGAACTCCAAAGTTGATTCGGCCCCAGGATGGTGTTGCAGTTGCTGGTTGTTGATATTTCTCGTCAAAAAACGAAGCAAACTTGTACCGGACCCGAAAGACTATCTCCACCGAGGGTAACAGATATTTGCGCAACAATTGATGGCTATAAATGAACTGGCTTAACGGTTGATTTTTGCAGACTTCCTCAGATTGAAAAAGGCTGAACGTGTGAGAGTGGACATTGACCTTGTGCCACTCGATCAGCCCCTGAAATTCGTGTCGCTTCGGAGTACAAAATGTGTTGAGCGCTACGGGGTTTGGTGCCGCATAGTACACACCTGGATTGTCTGGTTTTTGTTCCTCACCAAACCTGAAAACCACCGTTCGACGGCATCGCCGGCAAAGAGGGCAATCCAGAGACACTTCCAATGGACTTTCAGGCCAGATGATCGTATCAGGCGAGCATCTCAACTGGACTCGGATTTCAAATGTGCAGTTCATTGAGACCTACCGCTTTCAATTAAAAGGTTCGCTCCCCGATCTGGTACGGTCCGTTTCCAGCTTCCTGCTGGAAGATGATTTTTCGAAATCCCAGCTTTCGAAACTGGGCTGCCAGTTGCTCAAAAACCTGGTCACGCTCGGGTTTGCTCTTTCCGAACAGCGTGATTTTCCCAAATGTCACAATCACCAAATTCCGGCGAATTCGTTTTGAGGCCAAAAATTTCGGAAGATCGGCTTCTTTCACCAGATCGTGTGGATCGCGGAAAGGCTTGACCAGGGAAAAGCCTTTTTCTGGATGATATTCGACCACAAGACCAGCTCGTTCGCGCTGGCGGTCACCTTCCAGAGCCCACTCCAGTGGTGGCCCTGGCGGTGCTGGTGGTCCTTGAGGAGGAAAAATCGGCTCATTCTCAGTTGGAAGATGCCGATAAATCGGCTCATGCGGAGTTTGAGAGCCCACCAGAATTGCAAATACACTGAACCCAATCACCAGAATGACAAGGCGAGTGTGGTTCATATCTCCTCCATAACTCTTTCAAGAAATATCTTTTCACCGCGAAACACACGAAACACACGAACAAATCAATCCAAATTGAACGGCTTTGTTTTTTCAGTCCACCATCTTCACCTGAATGGTCGCTCCCGGAGGCAAATCTTTGACTTGAAACCGGACATTCCCTGTAAAGCCGATGTGTTCGGCAAGCCGCATATGGACATAATTCTCAAAGTTATAATTCCCGCCCAGGACCGGTAACAGTTTGAGTCCATAGCACTTCCCCGGAGGCGGTGCCCCAAGCAGTGCCCGGAGCTGGTTCACGGTTGACACCTGCAGCACGGTCTCGCGAAACTCCGATTGCTGGAGCTTTGACTGAAATTCGGCTTGTGAAGTGGCAACTTTTTCAAGTTGTCCTTCGACTGTTCGCAACCAGTACACAGCACCGCTTGTATCGCTCAGAAAAACGTCTCCGCAGGCCGTAAACCGGAGCGGGCGCATGCCATCACCGATCAACCATTTCCATTCCTTTGACAGCGCGGTCATGACCTGCCCATCAGCCTGGACATAAAAATGATCAGCCGACGTGTTTTCAGGTGAGGCTTTACCAAATAATCGGTCAAAAATGCCCATAGAATTCTCCTGGCAGATGATGTGTGTTTCCAGATTTTTCTATGGGTCCTGATAGTAAGTGGAACAGTTCGATTCAGCAAATGAACTCCAATATTTCCTGGGAACGCCGGCATCTTGCCGGCACCAAGCGGTTCAGATCCAATCAGTTGCCGGCAGGATGCCGGCGTTCCCAGGAAGAACTCTTTTTCTGAAGAGCTATATCTTCTCGATTCGCTGGAGGGCGTGAAGCACCGCTTCCCGAATGTGGTCCATTTGATCTTTCTTGAAATTGACCTGCGCCCACCATTCCGCCGGAGTATCGAAGAATTCAGTCACCGGGCAGCTTTCCCGAAAAGCCTGTTCATCATCCTGGCTTTCAACGCCATACAGAACCCGGTTTCCATAAATCTTGACAAAATTGGTGCTTGTCATCGTGTGCGAGGCCCATTCAAAGACGAAAATCGGTTCATTGGTTTGATGATCCATAGGTTTCACTCCAACTCAACGCCCAAAGCGACAAAGTATAACGATCATGAGACCAACCGCTCTTATTCCAACCAAAAGGAAAACGACCAAAAAGCCAAGGCAAAACCCAATTGAAGTACAACTCCTGTATCGAGACGGGTTTGGTTGATTGACCAATTTGATTGAGAAAATCATCCAGGCAATCGGAATGATATAGAGCAGCCATCCGAAATCTCGAAACGCCGTAAAGAGCCCAACTTCGACCGGTGGAGACGGCTCAGGGTGGAAATCAAAGCTCAAGGCACGATACCTTAGAAAAATTGCGGTCAGGAGCATGCTGCCCGTCAGAAAAGCAATTTGCAGGAGCCCCAAGATGGCAATTCCCTTTGTTTTCATAAGGTGTTGCCTTTCTCAGTCTGAGTTCTTCAAGATCCACCCAAGTAATTCTGCATCAAACAAAGCTGGTTCTTCACAGTGCGGATTGTGACTGCTTCGTTCGAAAACACGAACGGTCAGGTTGTTGAATTTCTCCCTCACTGGCTCCCACAAATACGCTGGCGGGACTTGATAATCATACCGGCCAAGGGCAAGCCAAACGGGCATTGTGACAAGTTCCAGGTTCTTTGTAATGTCAATGTCACGAAAAACTTCGCCCCAGACATAATCAAACATTGGCATATTGACTTCGATTCCAGCCCATAACTCGGTGGCATTAAAATTGAAATCAAACCAGTTTCGCGGCCCCATCAGCAAACAATAGGTGACAAAGGCTCGATTCGGAGCGGCAGCCATTGCCTGAGGAAGTCGGGCCAGATTGGCCGCCAGTACGGCTTTGCGTTCTGGACACACTGAATCTTCCAAATACCGATCAGCCGCCGTACGTCCAGCCTCCGAAAAATCGGGACTGGAGCACATCAGGACCAGATGGGTCACATTGGCCGGGTATTTTTTGGCGTATTCGAGGGCCATAAAGGTGTGCCCGGAATGACCAATCAGGACAAATTGTTCAAATCCAAGCGCTTTCCGCATCACCTCGATATCGTCAACCAGGACTTCAAGCCGGTATTTTTCAAGGTCAGTGCAGTGATTGCCCGGTGCAAAGCCACGATGGTCAAGAAAGGCCATCTTCAACTGAGTGCGGAGGTGTTTTGAGAACGTTCGTTCATAATACAGCGCACTTCCAACCACGATGGTCGGAAGCCCTTCACCATCAATGATATACTGCAGTTGAAATCCATCTGAAATTACACAGCCAGTTTTCTGCATCATCGTTCCCTGTTTCGTTGAGAGTGCCATTCTCTTGACGTCGCTTTGGAATTTGGCGGCTTGACGACCAGTTTATTTTTTCTTTGCACCAGCCTCAACCGTTGCCAGCATTCGGTCAAGTTCTGCCCGTGGGTACAATTTGCCACCATACACCACGGCGTTGATCTTCCGGGTATGTTTGATGTCTTCAAGCGGGTTGGCATCCAGCAAAACCAGATCAGCCAGTTTTCCCTTTTCAACCGTGCCCATGTTTTTTTCCTGACCAAGATAGCGTGCCGGATTGAGTGTTGCCGACTGAAGTGCCTCTAGCGGTGTGAACCCAGCCTTGACCATCAATTCAAGTTCATCGTGGAGACTAAACCCAGGAAAACAATAGGGATTGAGCGTATCTGTACCCGCCAGAAATTCAACCCCAGCCTTTCGCATCTGGCCGACAATTTCAAATTGACGTTGCAGCACCAGTTTTGAGAGTTCGTAATCTTCGGCGGTGCGCGCCTTGAACCGAAAATCATTCGCCGGGTCCCATCGGGTTCTCATGCCAGCGGGCATGTATTTGAGCCGTGGATCATTTCGAAATTCCGGGTCGGTCAGGAAGGCAATGCTTCGCAAGACGGTGAGCGTCGGGCATTGCCAGGTGTGATGTTGCTTGAGTTTGGCAAACAAGTTAGCCGCTTTTTTGGCATCATAACTCTCAATAACCGAACGAGTGAGCTGCCTGATTGCAGCCGGATCGACAGTTCCTTTGCCGTGCGCCGAACTGGCACCGGCAATGTCCTCATTTTTCCGCAACTCGTCTTCGATTGAAGAACACGCCGTAAGCATTCCGGTCAGGTGCTCGACACTTTTTTGGCCGGCTTCAGCCGCTTCAATAACTGTCACTGATTGTGGAATATGCCCGGCAAAGGCAATCCCCTGTTTTTTCGCTTCATCAGCAATCGCAAAGAAGGCTTCGCGGGAAAGCAGGCTGTAGACCTTGATGAAATCAGCGCCTTCCTGTTTTGCCGTTTTTACGGCCTGTCGGGCTTCAGCTTCGTTATTAACCGCAACCGAACCCGGCCAGATCGGGTTTGGGCCATCAATAATCGGACTGGCAATGACCAGGCGTGGGCCGATGAGTTTTCCCGCTTCGATGTCTTTTCGCCACTGGTGATGGAGCGAATGTCCCCACATCACCCGCGCACCAGTCACTCCGTTGGCAACAAAGAGCGACAGGGACTCTGGTTCATACCAGTGGATGTGCATATCCCAGAGGCCGGGAATGAGAAACTTCCCCGTCGCATCCACCACC
>DAOQNB010000148.1:0-9399 GCA_035335845.1 Acidobacteriota bacterium
GTTCCGGGTTCCGGGTTCCGGGTTCCGGGTTCCGGGTTCCGGGTTTTCGAAAACTTTGTTCTTTTCGTCCTTTTTGTCCTTTTTGTCCTTTTTGTCCTTTTTGTCCTTTTTGTCCTTTTTGTCCTTTTCGTCCTTTGAACCCTCAAACCCCAAACCCCGAACCCGATTTTTCAGCCGATGCGGCCAGCATTCGATTTAAAATGAACAAGCAACCACCACAGGTGACCAGTGGGATCAAGTCTCATCTGGCTCAATCCTTCCAAAAAGTACGTCCGAAATACCTTTTGTGCCTGCTGGCCGTCTGGCTCCTGGCACTGAGTATGTCTGTATCTGGGCAGAAAGAACGTCCCCGCGTCCAGTTAAAATCAGGCAAAGTGGTTGGTGTGGAGAGCCGCAAAGCTGCCACATCAGGCAAAGTGATGATTGTTTCAGACCCACCGGAGGCAACCGTCCTGATTGATGGCCGTGCGGTTGGGAAAACAGCGGCTGATGGCTCACTCAAAAAACCGGTTGTGCTCCCCGCCGGTAAGCACCAGATTGAAATCACCAGGGCTGAATATGAACCCTGGCGGCAGGAAATGATCATCACAGGCGGTGAAACCAGACCTGTCAGAGCCAGCTTGAAAGCCAGGTTTGGGTGGTTGCAACTCAATTTTAATGATGCTGCCACGGAAGCCCAGATTCAGATTGATCACCAGCCGATTGCAACTTCAGCCTTGATTCGCCACACCGACCAGGCATTCCGTCTCAAAGTCGCACCCGGTGAGCATCAGGTGCAGGTTACCCAGCCTGGAAAAACTGTGTTTACAACTCCGGTGACCATTGAGGTTGACCAGCCAACCGTGGTGATGGTTGCGCTTCGTTCTGAACCGGCAGTGCTGCTGGTCAAGTCGCTTCCTGGTGCCCGGGTTTATGTCAATGGTTTGGATATTGGCATTATTCCCACCACTGGTATGCTCAAGACGACGGTTTCCCCAGATATTCCGGCGCAAATCCATCTTGAGCAGGATGGGTACGAACCTTTTCAAACCTCCGTCATCCCGTCGGCTGGGGAGCAAACTTCGCTGGATGCCGCCTTGACGCTGTTGCCCACCACCGTAGAATTTTCCGATTCGTTTCAGGAAGGGTTAAAATACTGGAATGCTCCGAAAGAATGGACGGCAGACCAGGAACTGGTTCGGGTTCAGGGGGAAAATACGTTTGGCACACCGCGCAACAAACGGTTTTGTGATTCTGATGTGGTGTTCGGACTTCGGTTGGTAGACGGGAAGGGGGCCGCCTGGGCAATCCGGATTCAAAATGAGACAAATTACTATTTATTTTGTCTGAATGGCCCTGATGGACACAGTCCAAACAAACTCCAGACGTTTTTGTGCCGCAATGGCAAACTTGATCTGAATGACGCTTTGATTCCAGCCCAGCCAATTATACCGGCGTTGAAAGTTGGTGAAGATTACCGGGTTCGCATTCGCATCCAGGGAAATCGAGTTCAGCACTGGATTACTTCGGCGCAAACCGGTGAAGAGAGTTCCATCGGGTTTTTTGAGGATGGGCTGAATTGGTTTCCCTGCGGAAATATCGGGTTTGCCACCCCCAACGGCGAAACCTTTCTGATCAATGGCTTTACTGTCAGACCAATTCAAAACAAATAACGCAACGCGAATTGTATCGTCCGGGCTGGAACGGACGTGGTGACCGAACTTCCAAACGCAGGTGACTCCAGCACGCGAACCGGCACGCCATAGTGGGTTCGATTCATCAGATTAAATACCTCGATTCTCAGGCCCAGTGTGTGCTGATTGGGAAGTCCAATTGATTTTGTCAACGCCAGATCAACGGTTGCCACGCCTGCTGCTCGAAAGGTATTGCGTCCAACCTGGCCGTTGATGGGCGAAAGCGGATTGAACGGAACCACCAATGTCAGCGGATCCAGGCCCGAAATCAGAGACAAGCGTGTTCGGCCTTGATTGTGGATCAAAAGTCCAGTGGTGGTTGCCAGCCGGTCGGTTCGGTTACCATCCAGATTTGGATCAAGGCTGGTGATGACCGTAAATGGCTGCCCGGTTTGCACGGTCACAATGCCAGACCATTCTATCCCCTGGGCGACCTTCCATTTTCGAAAGGGAAGCGACCATACCCAGGCCGACGTCAGCCGATGTCGCACGTCAAAATTTGCGCTGGCGCGCTCAGTTCGCAGTGACGAACTCCGTTCCGTTTCATCTTGTGCCAGTGACGAACTTCCTGCCACGTCAAAAATATCTGACACATCATCCAGGGCATGCGCATAGGTGTAGGCGATCTGAAACTGGAAGCCTCGATGAAACCGTTGCACTACGGAGGCTTGCAAGGCGTGATAATCGCTGGTGGCTGAATTCTCAAAGGTAGTTACTGGTCCCAGGTCCGGATTGGGGCGATTCAGTAACGGCACCACGAGCGGATCGGCATTGGGTGCCAGCCGGAGGCCAATCGGTGAAAACTGGCCTCCGTTGGGGGTTCGTACCCGCAGGAGTTTTCGCCCGTGGGTACCGACCAGCGCCAGGCTTGCCACCAGATTGTGAGCGATGACGTGCTCAAACGACAGGGCGTACTGATGGGTCAATGGGGATTGTAAGTCTCTGGCTGGCAATGTGATTCCAGCGCCAAAGCCCGACCCGACAAAGAAACCGCCCGCCGTGAAAACCTGTCCAATCCCCGAAACAAATTGAGCGGAAGGCAACCCAATCGTGTTGAGCGTTCCTGGCAAAATCAGCGGCTGTTCCAGTTTATCCCCCAGCCGCAAAAACGCCGGGTTGGCGCTCAACCGATTTGGGAACAGCGCCGAAGCCCCAAAGTTGACCGGGATAAAATTTGGAAAGGCATTGCGCGACTGGCTGACCACCGTGGTGAGGAGCGGGTCGTAAAACATACCGTACCCGCCCCGGAGCGATGTTTGTCCGTGGCCTGAAAGATCCCAGGCCGCACCGACTCGCACTGCGAAGTTGTTGCCATCCCCATCAAAAATCTTTTTCCGACCTGCCAAAAGCGGCTGCTGGGCCTGAAAAGCTTTCAAAAAACTCTGAACAAACGGCGCCTGCGGGTCAAACGGAGGCAAATCAGCCGGTGTTGCCTGCAACGAGCGTTCAAGTCGTCCACTGACGTCGGTCGGTACGGTGTTGCGTTCATACCGGAGCCCATATTCGAGCGCAAGGTTGGATGTCAGCCGGACTTGATGGGTATAAAACAGGTTGAGTTCAAGAAATCGCAGACCAAGCGTCGAATCAGGTGTCAATGCCAGTGCCTGAGCAATATCGGAAGGCAGTCCGAAGGCTGCAAAATCAACTCCGCTTCCGCCAAGGAGGGTGCCATCCCGCAATCCAATCAACCCGGAGGTAAAAGCTACCTGGGTGCGATAATTGCGCTCCAACTGGCCATTGAGCTGGATGCGCCGCAGATCACCGCCCCATTTGATGGTGTGGTGACCTCCTGACCAGATAGCAGTATCAGCGACTTGAAATGTGTTGGTGGCTCTGGCCTGGGGAAAGGTATACGGGTCAACGCCGAGTGAACTGAAGGGCGCCAGAATCAGGCGTCCGATTGGACCGCTGCGCCCATCTGGAACTCCGTCTCCGGTCAAATCCTGGCCAGTTGAAGCTGATTGAAAGACAAATGGGCTGTCCGGGAGTTCATCAAAAGCCAGGCGGGTCCGTCCAAATGAAAACCGAAACTGGTTGGCAAAGCGGGGGGAAGCGATGGTGTTGAAGATCAGGGCCAGATTGTGGGTTTGAGTCCGGGCCTGAACGCTGGCATTGATTGCCTGATCTATGGCCGGGAGTGTCTGGGTATCATCGGTGAGCGCATACCGGAGGCTTGCCGTTGAGGAACGCCCGATCAGGTGTGTCTGGCCATCAAGTCTGGCGTCAAAAAGTGTCCCCGCACCCGACGCCGGGAGCAATTGCGTTAAGGTGTTGCTGCCATATGGTCCACCTGGAGTATTTGGCAATGGATAGAAGGTCGGTGAGAGGACATCAATCCCTGATTGGCTTCGGTTCCTGGCCCGTGACAGGCTACGCTGGCGTTCAAGCCCGGTGGGCACCACAAAATGGTGTTCCTGGGTCTGGTGCAATTCCAGACGTTCAAATGCAAAAAAAGCCTGGAGTTGATTGGGGCGAAGGGGGAACCCAACCGATCCGCCAGCCTGAGTTCGGGTGAAAGGATTTTTGGGCGGATTTCCAGGGCTGGACAGGTCAAAGGCATCACGGGCATTGAGCGCCGCGTTGGTCAAAAAGGCATGGGCTTCGCCGTGAACGGCATTCCCGCCGCCGATTGAAACAACATTGATTTGCCCACCGGCATTTCGGCCAGCTTCGGTATTGGCCAGCAAGGTGGTGACCTGGATTTCGGTGATACTTTCCACCAGCACTGGAACCGGCGTTAAATACCCTTGCCGTCGAACGCCGATTTCCTGGTCGTTGTTGTCAGAGCCATCAATGGTAAAGGTATTGCTCCGGCTACGCTGGCCATTGATTGAAAACTGACCTGCGGTGCCAGTTCCTGAGCCAATTCCAGGGCCGGTGGTCCCCAGGGCTGCTGGCGGCGGGGCCACGCCGGGTGCCAGCAAAGCCAGTTGATCAAACGTGCGCAGTCCAGCCAGCGGGAGTCCCTGGATCAAGTCCGATGTGCTGCTCCAGCGTATGGTCGGATCGCTTCCATTCACCTGGGTCAGGCCCTGCGTCTGTGGCACCGATTGTTGACCGGCAAGCGGAAGGAGCTGAATTGGAGGCGGTTTGATCAATTTTTCCCGGTTGACCTCGACCACAAACTCCGCAATCGCGGCTGATTGAAATCCTTCTTTTTCCGCCGTGATCAGATACCGCCCGGCAGGGAGCAATTCGATGCGGTACATTCCTTCCTGATTGGTACGCTGGGCATAGACAAACCCGTTGATCAGGTTTGTGAGGCGAACGACCACTTCGGCCAGGGGTTTTTGGTCTGGGTCAATCACCTGACCCACCACCGTTCCTGTGACGGTTTGAGCCCTGACCATTGTGCCGCCAGTCAGATGGTGAAAATACAGAATAGTACTGGTAAGTCCAATAAATAAAAAGAGTTGAAAAAGAAAGCCTTTGATTGTTTCTGACATGATTTGCAAAAAAATGAAGACACGTCGAATGAGTTGGAATACACCGGTTGGATCATAAATGGCGATGAACCAAAGTTCACCGATAACGCGTGAAAACCAGACGAACATTCGCACACATTGAAAAATAAATGAGGAATCGTTGAACCAGGCGAGGCCTTACTGAAAAAGAATCTATTGACACGGCGCTGGCCGTATCCGCCATCCGTTCTCAACGACCGTCATTTGATTCTTGCTCAGGCGATGACTTCATTCTCTCGTTTCCATCTCTTGAAAAACTATCTTCCGTGAGAATGAATCTCCATTTTTTACGCGTTCTAAGGCAAACAAGCCAGCATTGTATTTTTGGAACACTGGCTCCCAATCTTTTTCACCCAATGTGGTTCGCACCAGTTATCTCAATGATTGACGCTTTTGGTCGTCAATCGCTCTAAATTTTTCCAAGAAGTGAAGTGTAATCTGTATGTACCGTCGAATCATACCTTTAGGGTTGATATCAGTCATAGCTCTATGCCTGGGGTGTCTGGCGCCACCATCGGTATGGATGAATTCTGTCTTGAGATCATCCTGGGCGGCACCTCGTCAGTCCAATCCATTGACGCTCAAAATTAGCCAGCGGCGGCCAGTGGTGAACGAAGGAAACCAGATTACACTCACGGCCACAGACGACCAGGGGAACCCTCTGTCGGAAGTACAGTGGAGTTCAGGGAGTCCTGATATTGCTGCGGTGGATCCGGTGACGGGAAAAGTGCAGGGGAGACAACGCGGATTTGCCACCATTACCGCTTTTCAAAATGGGCATTCCGCTTCAGTTTTTGTCACGGTGGTGCGGGTTGAGAAAAGAAAGGGAGAAAAGGTCCGTGGGGAAACCCGTTTAGATGGCAAGGGGCAAATCTATCTGAGTAACCCATTACAAAATGTGATTATGCGGGCCGATAGCGCGCTCAATGCTTCATTTGAGGTCTTTGCCGGGAGTAAGAATGTCCCTGGTATTCGGGACGGTTTGCGATACCAGTCGCTTTTTGCTGGACCCACGGCCATTGGAATTGATAGCAGTATCTCTGGCGGAGTGTATGTTGCCGATACACTGAACCATAGTTTGCGCAAAATCACATTTACCAATGAGGTTCAAACGATTGTCGGTGCTGGTGCACCTGGAATCCCCAGGTTTGACTCAACTGGCGCTCTGCCGCTCTCTCAGTTGCGGTTGTCGAGCCCGCGCGGCGTGGCTGTTGAAGCCGGAGGCAACCTGTTTGTCGCTGATACTGACAACCACAGCATTTATTATGTGGATTTTGCAACGCATCAGGCACGACTCGTCGCTGGAAACCCTGGTGAATCAGGAAAAGTGGATGGACCAGGGGCCGATGCTCGCTTTTTCCGTCCGGCTGGTTTAACGCTGAGTAGCGATGGTCGTACTTTGGGCGTAGCCGATGAAGGAAATAACCGGATTCGCCTGATCGAACTCGCCCGAGCGAGTGATGGAAGTTTCTCGGGTCAGGTAACCACGATTGGGGTTGCGTCGAGTACGCGTGGTGTCGCGATTCAATCCTTACGCCAGATGGATAACCCCCGTGATGAAATCGTATTTCGTCAGCCGAGCAGCCTGAGCTTTGACACTGTGGGCAATCTGAACGTCGTTGATCAATCCGGGGTGTATGTGATTTTGCGTCCGTTGGGCAAATTGCCGGAAGTGGTTGAACTGGCTCAACCTGAAGTCACTTTTATGAAACCGGTGAGCGTCACCGTCAATCAGGCTGGAAGCTATGTGCTTGACCAGAACGCCCTGGAGGAAGAATCACTCAAAGTTGTGGCCGTGGGTGCCCCTCGGATTCTGTCGCTGAGTCGGGAGACTGCCCGCATTGATGGCGGCACCGAAATCACCATCACTGGTGAAAATTTTGCGCCGGAAAGTATTGTCACGCTTGGGAGCACCGCGATTCAGGAAGCCGAAGTGGTGACGGCAACCGAGATTCGATTTCGGGTCCCGCCTCAATTTTTACCTGGTGAACGGGCCCTGAGTGTGCAAACTCGCGGAGGGATTTCGCAGGCCAAATTGATCATTCTTCCCAAACAGCTTGAGGAAATGTCACCTGGGGAATCAAGTTTTATCGTGGGTGGCACGCCTTACAATGGTGATGGTGCCATTGCCACTGACCCATCCGTTGTTTTGGAAACCCAGTTGTTTACGGTTGACACCCTGGGCAACATTTATACGGCGGATGGTTCACGAACGCGTCGAATTGATGCTGGCACCGGAATTGTCACCACCATCATCGGAGGCGATATTGCCGGGTACAGCGACGACGGCGATCTGGCTCAGACTGCAAAACTATCAGATGCCCATGAAGTCGTTTTGGATCGGGCTGGAAACCTGTTTATTGCTGACAATGGTGGTCGCCGGATTCGCCGGGTTGATGCGCTCACCGGTGTCATTACCACTGTGGTTGGTGGAGGGCGCTTACGTTCAGACAATGCACCCGCTGATAAGTTTTTGCTCGTTAAAGCCCAGGGGTTGACCATTGATCACAACAACCGGCTGTATTTTGAAGACCTGAATCAGATTTTCTCGCTGGATCCTGAAACACAAACGGTTCACATTGTGGCTGGAACCGGCCAAAAAGGAGCAAGTGGTGACGGCGGACCAGCCGCCAACGCCACGTTTAATTTTAATGGGACGTTGAAAACCAATTTGTTAACCGTAGATCAGGCCGGCAATCTGTACCTGGCCGATGTTGGAAATTACCGGGTCCGTCGGATTGATGCTGAGTCGGGCATTATTGCGACGGTGGCTGGAACCGGGTATTTAGGATATAGCGGCGACGGCGGGCTGGCCGTCAATGCCCGTACCACGCCCAACAGTATCGCCTTTGATAAAAAAGGGAATCTGGTGATCGGAGAGTATTCCAATCGTGCCGTCCGACACGTTGATCTCCAAACCGGTATGATTTCAACCATCCTGAAACCTGAATTTCTGGAAGCTGGTGGCCCCGCCGAGGTGATTGGGATTCAATTAGACGGAAACGACAATGTGTATATTGGATCTAAAACCGGAATTTGGCGACTTGATGCCCAATCCCATCTTATTACCCTCATCGCCGGTTCTGATCGTCCCCGAGAGAATAAACTGGAGGATCTGCTGGCCTTCACAACCCGCATTGCCGATGCGCGGGCCCTGGGCGTGGATTCTCAAGGAAAAGTCTATCTCGGGGTTTCAACCGGTGTCTTGCAGATTGATCCCCAAACCAGCCGGATTGCCCGGTATGCCGGAACTGGCGCCCCTGGGTTTGATGGGGATGGCGGGCCGGCTGAAAAAGCGAGTCTGGGAAAAGTGAATGATTTGCATTTTCTCCCAAATGATAACTTACTGATTGCTGATGGTGGGAATGTCACATTGCAAATTGGTCCTCGTGTCAGGCTGGTGGATGGTCAAACGCATGTGATTACCACGGTGGCAGGAAATGGCGCCATTGTGGAGACCGAAGAAAATTTGGTGGCCCTTCAAACCCCAGTCTTTCCACAGGGCATTACCGCTGATCTCTCCTCAAACCCAATGATTGGTGAGTTTTATCGCCTTCGCCGGGTTGATTCCCGAACTGGAATGATCACGACGCTGGCGCGCACTCACGAACTGGCAGGTTTTTGTGCTGAACTGGCAGTTGATGGCGGTGGAAATATTTATGTGGTCACCGATTTGTCTTCAACCAGCCAGGTACGCCGCATTGATGCCGAAACGGGAAACCTATCCCGTGTGGCCGGCAACTGGTCGCCGGTTATTTCGGCTGACGGTGTACTGGCAACCGAGGGCGGATTGGGGTGGATTTCCGACCTGGCGATTGATGCTGACGGCAATGTCTTTCTGTGTTCATCCTCTGAAGGGACTGTCCGCCGGGTGGATGCTCAGACTGGAATTCTAACCACCTTGCCTCAAGATCCAGTTTTAAAGAGCCTGAAAGGAACGCTCGGAGACCTGCTGAGTATTACTTTCGACACGGAAGGAAACCTGTATCAACTCTACCTCAACGGATTTGTACAGGTTGTCAAAGGCGTCGGGCGACCCGGCAAACCCGGAATCGGTCCCGTCGGAAAGGACCTGGGTCAACCTCAGCCAGAGATTTCATCGCTGAAGATTCAAGAGAAAAAATTGATACTTTCTGGGAAAGGATTGGATGGAAATTCGTTGATTGTCAAAATAAATGGAACTGATATGACTTCACGGGTGAAACTTCATTCTGGAACGAAACTTGTCCTCAAGGGCACACCTGCCCAGTTGAAGCTTTATC
>DAOQNB010000149.1:0-9395 GCA_035335845.1 Acidobacteriota bacterium
GGTATTGGTCAGAACTCCACCCGCCACCAGATTTGGAAACACGGTGAGTTGCTGACTGCCGTTAATGTTTGGGTTAAAGCGCGGATCAAACCGGCCTGTCTGGGCCAGAGCGAGGAAGCCATTGCTCCGTGCCCGCAGGACATCGGCAGCAAACCCATTGTTGAGGACATCCACCTGGTTGTAATCAACCCCTCGAATCAGATTCGTGCTCTTGTTGCCGACATAACGAACTGACAAGACCATGTTGTTTGTCAATTCGCGATCCAGACTGACGTTCCATTGGTGGAAGAACGGTGTCTTCAAATTCTCGTCAATCCCAAAGGCAGCCGTGGTATTGTCGAGCGCAAAGTTCTGGGCATAGGTCCGGGGAACTTCAAACCTGGGGGTGACAAAAACTGTTTGCAAAAAGCGGGGAATGTCCCGACTGGCAGTACCAAACAAGTCATTAATATTGACGGCTGCCTGCAACCCATCGTTTCCTCGCAGGGCATTGTACGGTCCAATAAATGACTGGTCATTGACATAGGAAATCGAATACCCACCGCGCAATACGGTTTGGCGGCCAAGACCTGGAATATCCCAGGCAAAGCTGATATTTGGCGCAAAGTTGTCCCGATCCGGGTTATTGACGCCTCCTTTCACAAAATCAAGGGTTCCGTTTGGATCAAGCACGGCGTCAAGTACATTGCGGCCATTGAGAACTGGTGCCAGCAACAGGTTATCACGCTCTTTCAGAGGGGAACGATAATCCCACCGCAACCCCAAATTGAGTGTCACACGCGGGTGAATGCGCCACGAATCGGTGAAATAGCCGGAATACTCCTTATATTCAAGGTTACGGCGATTGGGAATTCCAGTCTGGTATCCCGAGGTCTGGGATGTAACTTCATACCCAACCACACCTTCCGAAACAACCCCAGCCAGCAACGCCAGCAAACCGTTTGCGGTGGAAAGCTGACTGGCATCAATTCCGCCGGGGAAATCCTGGGCCGTGAGAGGCGCATCATCCGGCGCCCCCGCCCCAAATCCAATGGTAAACAACGGAGGGGTGCCGTTGTTGAAGATGAACGGGTCGGTTCGGACACGGTTGATTTGGCCGCCAAACCGCATAAAGTGCGCCCCGATTGTGTAGGAGGCACTGTCAATAAATGAAATTGGGGTGGTGGTTCTCCCCTGAGCCGGAAATGTATTGACCGGGTTGCTAATGAGCGGCAGGTCATAATAGACCGAATTCAAATCAACCTTGGAATTAAACACTCCATATGGCCGGTTGCCGCCGATCCGCAGTTCATTGGTCAATCGCGGATTGACTACCCAGGTCCAGGCGCCAACGGCAAAATTGGTGTCAGTGACATTATTGACCAGCGGTTTTTGGGTAAACAGCAAATCAGCATCAGGCCGATCCACCATTTCATATGCCCGGTTATAGATCCCTTCAATTCGATGGCTGGGATTAATCACATAATCAACTCGGAACCCACCTGAATTTCGATCCCGGTTAAAGGACCGGTTCAGAGAAAACCCGGTGGTGTTGAGTCCATCCCCAAAGGCGGTTGAATTCCCGCTTGTTGGGAGCTGATTGATGATCGCCGCCATCGCCGGATCAGCATCAAAATCACGTAACCCCAATAAGTTAATCGTTCGAGTCTGGCCACTATTGTCCCGATAGGTAAAGACTCCCTGGCGGGCATTTGGCAACAGGATGGTGTTGGTTTGGGGAACGCTCCGACGCTCCTTTACACCTTCATAAAACATAAAGAAGAACAGTTTGTCTTTAATGGCCGGGCCTGCCAGCGTAAAGCCAAACTGGTTGCGGATGAGTTGTGGCTTTTCCAATTCCTGCAGGTTATTGAAAAAGTCGTTGGCACCAAGCGCGCTGTTGCGATGATATTCAAAGACCTGCCCATGAAACTCGTTCGTTCCAGATGGTGAAATCGTTCGAACCGCTGACGCACCTCCCGAGACATCCACGTCACCGTTTTGGGTTGTCACGGTAAATTCAGCTACTTGAGCCACTGTTGGCCGATTCGGGGTGAAATCCAGTGAATTTTCACGGAAGTAGTTATCCTGAATGTTGATTCCATCCTGGGTCACTGACGCCGTACCTGCCCGCTGACCATTGATGACGGTATAGGCATTATCCTGGGCGCTATTGCTGCCACTGGCCACACCCGCCTGCAATTGAATGAGTTGCAGCACGTCCCGACCGTTGATTGGCAAATCCTGGACCTGCTTTTCATTCACTGTATTTTTGACTTCGGCGGTTGAGGTTTGCACCAGTTCTTCCCCGGCTGAAACCGTTACCACTTCGCCTTCAGAGCCGACTTCAAGCCCAACCGTCAGGCTATATTCCTGACCCACGTCAATTTTGACGTCTTCGCGGGCCGCTTTCTTAAAGCCGGGGGCTTCAACGGTCACGGTATATTGCCCCACCAGCAATTGCGGGAAAATGGCGACGCCAAGCTCATTTGCGGTGTTTGTAACCGCAGTTGACGTCCCAATATTTGTAATAGTTACGGTGGCACCAGCCACGACAGCGCCGGTCTGGTCTTTGGCCGTCACAATGAGACGTCCGCTTGTACCCTGCGCCCAGGCAGGCTGTGTCAGCAAAAACACCAGTCCCAGAACACATCCCAACCAGTATCCGGTGCGTCCCAGGAAGGGTTTCATCCAAATTGTATTCATATTCCCTCCATTGAAAAAAAGGAGGAGGCAGGTCAAACACGATTCCTTGCAACCAGTGACCAGATCACCAGACCAGAGGAAGGGTGTGGATTTCTTTTCTGACATCCCACAATCAACTCAGAAACCCAATCAACACCTTGACTCCAGCCCGGATGGACCTGGCTTTAGCTTGAAGTTCACGTCCCCAACACTGCCTCACATCCTAAAAGATCAGTTTGAGCCCAAACTGAATCGTCCGCGGACGTCCCGCAAACACACGCGGGTTGTTAAACGAGGGGCTCGCCACATTGGCAAACGCCAGATTGGTTGCATTGGCAATCCCGAGCTGGCCCGGATCAATGACGCTGCCGTTGCCAACCGTCAACTGCTCGTGATTGAAGGCATTAAACATTTCGGTCCGGAACTGCAGTCGCATGCCTTCCCGAATTTCAAAATCCTTGAAAATCGAGATGTCAAAGTTGTTGATTCCAGGTGAGCGCAATGTATTGGCACCAGCCGTGGAAATAACGCCCTGACCAGCTCGAATGTACTGGGCATTGGGGTTGATGGCGAGATAGCCAACCGTTTGTCCCTGAGAGTTTGTAACGGGGGTGACATTGCTCCCAGTTCCTGGAATACCATTTGGATTAAACAGGGCCCGATCACCAGCCGTGTCTCCATTCAGATTGCTGTCCGTCGCACTCAACGCCGTAAATGGCTGACCACTTTCCGCCGTGTAGATCAGGTTTGACTGGAAGCCGCCGAGCAGTGTCCGCGCCAGTCGGTTCTGGCTCTTTCGGAACCACGGCAACTCCCAAATGATTGAGGTCACAAACCGATGTGGACGGTCAATAGCTGACAGACCACGCATGTCGCCCAGATTAAATCCATCCTGGGCCCGGCGTGGGTTGATAAAGCTGGTAAACAGGTCGTTCGTTCCAAAGTCAATGGTTTTGCTAAACGTGTAGGCGGCTGACATGGTATAGCCGTGTGAAAACCGTTTGGTGAGATCAACTGACCCGGCGTGATAGGTTGAACTCCCCACCGACAGGAAAGCCGTTACGGTCGGACTGACAAAATCAGCCACACCCAGTCCACCAACCCCGTTTCCATAGATTGAAATACCAAGCAATTCATCCAGGGTCCGCATTGAATCCAGCGTTCCCTGATCTGGAACCTGCGAGGCATTCATATAGGTCGGCAGGCTAAACCCGGCGATTGGGAAAATGCTATTTCCACCATTTAACCGAATTTGAGCAATTTGCTTGACCCCACGCGTGCCCAGGTATCGGAGTTCAACGCTCCAGTCACGATGCAACTGGCGCTGATAGCTCAAGCTCCAGCTCATGGTGTATGGCAACACCCGGTCTGGAATAAAAGCGGAGGTGGCTGCCCGAGCTTCGGCTGGGGTATTGGGTGGAGCTGGGGTATTACCCAAACCACCGTTGGCAATAAAGTTGGTTGCGGTTCCAAAGGGGCCACCATCACCAGTTGCGGTATTGAGTTCCTGCTGGAACTGTGGTGGCAACTGGAGCGTGCCCAGGTTGCCGTAAGCCACATCAAACGACGTTCCAAATCCAGCACGGATTGAGCTTTCGCCGTTGTTGCCAAACAGGAAGTGACCAACACCTTCTTTGAAATCTGGCGCCCAGGCCAGACCGATGCGTGGGGCGAAGTTGTTTTTGTCGGTTTTCGGAACACCAAACTCAATCAGGCCCGGAACATTGGCAATCGCATTGAGGGCCTGGAGTTTTTCATCCCGGAAAATCGTGTAGAACTCATAGCGCAGACCTAAATTCAAGGTCAGGTTTGAGGTCAGTTTGATGTCATCCTGGGCAAACCAGTAAATGGATTTTCGGTTGGCCGCAAACGCTGAGGCGCCAACACCTTTCAACCCACCGTTAAAGCCGGTTGGTTTGAGGTCACGCAGGAATTCTTCGAGCGTTGAATAGTCATACTCACCACGTGCCCGTGGCAGAAACCCATTGGAAGAAATGACGTTGCGGAATTCAACCCCGAATTTCAGCGTGTGTTTGCCCTTGAGCCAGGTCAGGTTGTTGACATACTGGTAACTGTTGGTGGTTTCACCCTGGGGTGATTCACCCTGGGGACCAAACGCATACCCGATGTCGTTAAAACTGAAGTTTGGGAAACTGGCAAATTCATCTGGCACGCCAAAGGAATTATTTTTCCGGCGATAGGAAATCCGGGTTTCATTGATCAGGGTTGGCGAAAAATTGTGGATAAACGCAACTGACGCCAGTTGGTTTAACTGGGTAAAGGCGCCGTTAAACACCGGGTTGCCATTTCCATTATTGGGCTGGGTGGATTTGGCATAGTTGTACCGGTATCGGACCTGGTCGCCATTGCCCAACACCTGATCCACATTCACATTGAACGTATGGTTGGCTTCAAAATTGGCGTTGAGGAAATTGACCGTGCCAACTGGAATGTCCTGACCCAGAACTGGCACTGTGGTTTCAGCCACAGTGGCCGGGACGGTAAATTGTTTTAAGAGCCCAAGGGTCGTCGGGCTCACCCCATTGAGATTTTCAAGCTGGGCAAACCCAGCCGCCGTTGGGGTCAGAAAACTGGCTGGATTCCCAGCCGTACCGGTGGTGTCATACTGGTAGGCACCAAAAAAGAACAGCTTATTTTTGATGATTGGTCCACCCAGAAAACCAGCCACCCGATTGAAATCATAGCGTGGTCGCTTGTCGGGCAACTCGCCACGTGAGATGGCTTCTTTGGTTAAGTGATCCACCGCTTTATAGTTGCGGTTGATGTTGAACCAGCTTCCACCACCGTGGAATTCATTGGTACCGGATTTGGTGATGGTATTGAATTGACCAGCAGACGAATGTCCAAATTCTGCGGTGTACTGATTGGTCAGCAAGGTAAATTCAGCCACCGATTCTGGAATGACTTCGATCACGCTCCCGGTCAGAATCGTGTCGTTGTTGTCCACTCCATCCAGAGTGAAACTGTTGTTGCGGGGTCGGTTGCCACCAACCGAGCCCCCTTCCCCGGCAGTTCCGCCAGCCTGGGAAGTGATATTTGGCGCCAGCAACGCCAGTTCCAGTTGTGAGTTATTAAAGCTTGGCAGTTCAACCACTTTGCGAGCTTCAAACGTGTTGCCGAGGATTGAACTGCTGGTTTCGACCAGCACATCGCCACCAGAGACAGTAACGACTTCACTGACTTCACCCGGCAGCATTTTGATGGTCACATCGATAAAGGAATTGAGCGCAATCCCAACATTATCAATGGACGTTGTTTTAAAACCGCTGGCTTCGGCTGAGATCGAATACTTTCCAACGGGAAGGTAATTGATTCGGAACAAGCCGGAAGCATCAGCCGTGGCGGTGGTGCTGTAGCCAGTCTCCATATTGGTGACTTTGACCGACGCGCCACTGATGACGGCACCAGATTCATCAACGACTTTCCCGTTGATGCCTCCGTCCGTTGCCTGGGCAAAAACCGAAGCGGTACATCCCACCCCGACCAGCAGCGCCAGCACCAGCGGATACAAAAATACTTGAGCAAATCGTTTCGACATAGGTGAGTCCTTCCTTGATTCGAAGATCGAGGCGGAATTGAAAAAAGAAAACACGTCTCCCATCCCGTTGTGGACAGGTGCTTTTGAAGTTGAATGTCTGGGAGAGTGCCGAAAACGAACCAGACCCCACCACAATCACGAGCCGAATCTGGTTCGGTGTGGGGTCAGTCTATGCAAAGCGCTTTTGAGGGAAACAAAAATGGGAAGACTGGGGCTTTTTTGTCACGAATCGGATTCTTTTGGGGATGAAACCAAAGGATGAGGGATAAGGGATGAGGGATGAAACCAAGGCATGAAATCAAGAACCAGTCATCAGTGTCGTGAAGTGGGTTCGTTTTTAACCGCTTTTACCATTGAAACAAAAATAGCAGTTAACTCTTCAGCTTCCTGAATCAACGGAGTAAGACGTTGTACAGATATTATTTCTGCATCACCAATCAGTTCCAGCCAGTATTGAGTCTCTTCCAATTCCTGAAGTGCTCCTTCGATCTTGCTCACAAAGTCAGCATCTGATTTGGCTCGAACTGATTCACGGTACTGTGCTCCCACAGAAGTCCCTGACCGTAAAACTTGTTTTCCCAATACTTGAGCCTCAACTGACCCGGGCAGGGCAGCAAACAACCTGATTACCCGTAGAGCAAACTCTCTGGTTCGTTTCTTCAAATCTTGTCTTTCTTTCATCCCTCATCCCTTATCCCTCATCCCTCAAGAATTATCCTCCGCTGGTGGGGAAAAAGGCTTTCAAGGCACCAGCAAAGGCTGACAGGTTGCGGGTTTGCAGGAAGATCTCGCCTGGCCCGGTATATTCACAGACAAACCCTTCGCCACTGACCATGCTTCGGAAGAATCCTTGTTGTGAAGCCTTGCGAATGGTGTACTGCACACTCGTTTCAAACGCTACGATGTGCCCGGTGTCTACAATGTAGCGTTCCCCTGGATTCAGCCGTTTACGCCGGATGGCACCAAAACTTGAAATCAACAGGGTGCCGGTGCCTGATAACTTCATCAGGAAGAGTCCTTCACCTGAAAAAAATGATTTCGCCCCGCCAAATTTCAGATCGAGTTCAATGGCTGGTGATGACGCCAGATACCCACCTGATTGCACAAAATATGACTGGTTCACCAGTTCAAGCACCACAATGTCGCCCGGAGCCGGAGGGGCAAAAGTGACTTCGCCAGGGCCGCCGCGCGCAGTAAACGTGTTAATAAAGGCTGATTCACCAACCACGGCCCGCTTTAACACCCCCATAATGCCGCCCTGTGCCTGCGACTGAAGATCAACATTGGCTGACATGGAAACCATGGCGCCAGCTTCAGCTTTCACAGATTGTTCGGGCCGAAGCGTCACCACCGCCAGCGCAAACGCACCAGCGGGTTCAATCGAACATTGAAAACCACCTCCGCCTGACTGATACCCGCCTGGCCCAGATGGTGGTTGATATCCTCCCTGTGGTGGATAGGCAGGTGGTGGCTGCGGAGGCGGATACCCTGCCGGCGGCCCTTGTTGATACGGAGGAGGAACATACCCTCCAGGCTGATACCCAGACGGAGGTTGAGGGGTGGCCGGGGTTGGATTGGCCGGGGTGCCACACTGCACGCAAAACCGATATCCTTCAGGTACATTGGCATTGCATTTCGAGCAAATCATTCAAATGCCTCCATTCTCAAAATTCAGGTTGAAAATCATAAAACTGAAACTGGCAGTACCGACCTTCACCAGCCACTGCGCCCGCATAATGTGGCCCAGGAGAAAACCGACGCACCCACCACCGTGGCTTGTCACAGGTGCTGTCATACATCACGGTTTTCCCTTCATCCATGGCTGAAGACACGTCAAATTCGTTGAGGGGCATCGAGAGTCCCATCCCACGGGCTTTGATATAGGCTTCCTTACAGGTCCAGCAGACAAAAAACGATTCGCGGCGCTGGGGTTCAGGCATGGCGGCCAGCATCAGTTTTTCACAGGTTGAAAATAAGTCATTGGCAATCCGTTCGCCCTCGAAATCACCCCGAATATGTTCCACATCAATTCCAACTTCGCGGTCCAGCGCAAACGCACACAGGATCATATCCCCAGAATGAGACAGGTTAAACTCAAGGGGTTCAAATGGATCTGGTTGATTTGAAAGGGACGGTTTCCCCAGCTCAGTATATTGAAAGGTCAGTTGAGCCGGTTCAAGGTCAAGATACTGCCCCAGTAAGATCCGCAATAGCCCACGACTGACAATTGATTGGATCTGGTCTTTTTCAAAAAAGAAGCGCCCGGCACGGGCCAGTTCATCTTCGGCCAACACCGCCTCAAATGCCGGCAGCAAAGGCACCAGACTGGCAATAGAAGCTCGCCAGACCTGAACCACGTTGGGGACAAGTTCACTTCGGTCACTTCCAGGAAGCCATTCGTCCGTCATTTTACCGTTCCCTCAAATCAGCAGCGCGCTCACCAGTTGTAAATACTCAGCCTGGGCTGAATGCAGGAAAAAATGATCTCCGGGAAACATCCGAAGCTGAAAGTCCTGAGTGGTGTGATCGCGCCAGCCGGTCAGTCGTTCACGATCAATATCCCGATCCTCAACCCCACCCAAAACCGTCAAGGGGCAATCCAGTGGTGATTCGGGACGATACTGGTAGGTTTCACAGACTGCAAAATCGGCGCGCAAAATCGGCAGGCACAATTCCATCAGTTCACGATTATCGAGTACTTCCCGTGGAGTACCATTCAATTGCCGAAGTTCGTGAAGGAATTCAGTTTCCGGCAACGCATGGAGCGGTTTTTTCAAGTCTGGAAGGTGTGGCGCACCACGCCCTGAGATCACCAGTCGCTCAGGCATCGGATGCTGAAAGCGGCGCAGGTACCGGGTCAGTTCAAAGCTGATAAGCCCACCCATACTGTGGCCGAGAAAAATAAATGGGCGATCAAAAAACGGAGTCAGCGCACTGGCAACGGCTTCGATTAAAGGTGGAAGTGACGTAAACGGCGCTTCCCCCAGACGACTTCCCCGCCCTGGGAGCTGGACATTGCATAACTCGACGTGTGGTGGAAGCAGGCGTGCCCAGGCATGGAAAACCGTGGCACCACCACCCGCATAAGGAAAACAAAACAATCGTCGCGTGGCATTTTGGATTGGCCTGGGACGGATCACCCAGGCAGTACTGGCTGAAATTCGCATCATAT
>DAOQNB010000150.1:0-9386 GCA_035335845.1 Acidobacteriota bacterium
AAGTCCTTTTTGTCCTTTTCGTCCCTTATGTCTTTTTTGCTGACCCTGAACCCTGAACCCTGACCCCTATTATTTGCTGACGGCCAGTTCCGGCGAAGGGAAGAACTTCTGATTGATTTGTCCGACTTTGGACGAGGCTTTAAACATCGTTTTGAGCGGGACCAGGTTAAACAGCCGATAGTCGCCGATGCCTTTGAGCCCAGCCGATGCCACGCAACCACACTGTGAGCAATCCGGATTGCCACCAAACTGGCAAGGTGTGATTTTGCTTTTCAAATCAGCGGTGTAGTTGAGCGTTGTACGCGAGAAGATACATTCTTCGGGCGAACTCGGGGGGGTGTGATAGCCCTTGAGCATGATGTCGGGCAAATCAAGTTTGGGGAACTTGCCGCGCAACCCAGCCAGTTCATTCAAAACAGTGGTTCGGGTGGCCGGTGGCAGGATTTCTTCACAGGTATCTCCCACTTGAGGTGTGAAGAGACTGAACCAGATTTTGCGCACTTCAGGTCGGGCTGACCAGAATGACAGAAAATCATCAAAATAATTGTATTTGCCCGCCATCTGGTTGGTGATAGTGCAATGCACGGTAATTGTCTGGTCTTCGATGTTTTTCAGAATCCGTTCATAGGTGGCTGGGGCGCGGCGCACATCATGGTCTGGTTGCAGTCCGTCAATTGACACGACGATATGCAATTGCTTGATGGTATTCCAGGCTTTGGGGATTTCACGGACGGCGCTGGTCACCAGTTGCACCACCACGCCTCGCTCGCTTAGTTTCGGCAGCAGGTCATTGAGTTCACGATGGCGGACCAGCGGCTCGCCGCCCACAATCGAAAGGTGCAGCGGACGATGGCGGTCAACGAGCTTTAAAATGTTATCAACCAGCTCTTTTCCTTTGTAATCAGCCAGGTCGCGCAACGGACCAAGCTGGTGCAGGTGTTCTGGTTCATAGGCGTAGCAACCGGGGCACCGAAGCGGGCATTGACGTGTGATTTCGATTGAGAGTGATGGCGCGTGCCCTTGTAAAATGCGCCCCCAGGCGTTCAGAACATCCTTTTTCTGCATGCAAGCAATCCCTTCAGGTTGGAGTCGTGTGGGGAAGAGAGTGCCGTAAAATCCAGGAAAGTCAAGTAGATACAGGATAAACCGAAAGCGTTTATTGTCAGTTGAAGCCGTCGTCAGGCGGGGTAACCCTCATAGATATAGCGCTTTACCCCAATCCGGCAAAACTATCTGATTTTCTGAAAGAACGTCGTTCATTTGGCTGGCTGAAGTGCTTTTCCTAACACCCAAAGCATGAAGGGGCTTGAGTTTTCAACAAAAGCCGAATGTGAGTAATCTCCATAGAGGTTGAGTGTCGAAAATCCAATACTTTGAATAAGTTTTGAGAAATCATTCTTTTGGTGCAGGTAAAATTCAAGGTCTACGAACCACTTTGACTGCATCACGCCACTGGTGTCATACAACTCATAAAACTGAGCCCCTTTCACCCGGTGTGTTGAGGCTTCATATTGCTGAACCGTGGAGAGTAAGAGCGTTCCGGTATTGTCGGGCAGGGTATGTTTACCCAGAAACGTCACCTTGCCATCAACCGACTTGAGTCTGACCGGGGGATTGTGAAGCGTGCAGATAAACCGCCCGGAAGGGGAAAGCAGGCGGAAGATTTCTTCCAGTGCGCGCCGCTGGTCGGGTGGGTCCAGGATTTCGGCAAACGAGTGAAACGGAATGACAATCAGGTCAAATTCTCCGGCAAGTGACATCTGGCATACATCCATTTCAAACACGTCTGCCTGGAGGTTCTGCTGCATCAGTTTCTGGCGCAGGATCGCCAGCATCTCCGGCGAGCTATCAACACAGGTCAGGTTCACTCCGGCCTGGATCAGCGGCAGGGAAAGCCGCCCGGTGCCTGACATCAATTCAAGCACGCGAATGGCGTTTTTTGATTCCTGAAGGAAAAAATTGACGTCCAGACTGGTCTGGACATATGAGTCGTAGTAATGCGCCACACGCGAGTAATCCATTGCCGGCATAGGGGTTACATCTCCAAAAAGTTCAAAATCTGTATGTGGAGTGCTGCAACTTGTTGCAGCTTTGTCAGACAGCGACAAGTCGCTATGTAGAAAAGCGGTGACAAGTCCCTGCACTCCAAAGAAATCACTTCTTTAATCCTCGACCCGTTCCAGCACTTCACGTGGGGGAACGAGCAGGGTTTTGCTTCGCAGGACAAGGACCATTCCTGGCGCGCCCTGTTTGGGTCGCGCCAGGAATTTTCGCTCGGTGTAATGGACATTCACTTTATCGAGGCCCTTCGCCTGTGAAAAAAAGGCGGCCAGTTCGGCTGCCGCAACGACCACGTGATGGGGAACTGGTTGTCGTGACAGATTCCGAATGACAACGTGCGCGCCTGGATAATCCGCCGAATGCAGCCAGATGTCGTTTGGTCGCGCCAGTTTAAAGGTCAACCGGTCGTTGTCCTGGCTGGTTCGCCCAACGTAAATGTCAAAGTCATTTGGGCCGCGATAATGCCGCAAACCTGACCAGAGCGAGTTTTGCTGCTTGACTCGGGTCTGGTTTGGCGAGCCTGGTTTGGCAACCGTTTGCGATTTAGGCCGGAGTTCAAGCGGAATCGTGGGCCGAATCGTCGCCACGACATCATCAATTTCGGCTTCGGTATGCGCTTCGCGGAGCAGTTCAACCGAAGTTTGGGCTGATTCAAGTTGTGCCTGCAGTGTTTTCAGGCGTTCGGCACGCGCCGCGAGCGCCCGCTGCAATTTCTGATAGCGTCGAAAGTACTTTTGCGCGGCGATAGAAAGCTCTTCATCTTCGTCCACCGGAATTTCAATCCGGCGTTGATCCGGATCGTAGTAGTCCACCACGATCAGCCCGGTTGGAGTTCGCTCTCCAGTTTTAATGTTGGCGAAAATCAGTTCACCGAATTTCCGAAAATTCTCGATTTCAGTTTCATCCCAGGGTTCCGCCGTCAGTTTCTTGAGCGCCGATTGGGTTCGTTTGAGGTGGGCATTGGCGGCGGTCAACCACGGCTGGCGACGGGCAGCCAGCAGCGTGCCCGCATCAATCAATTGAAACCAGGTGTCAACCGCTTCGTGGAGTGATGGAAACTCCCTCACTGACCAGCTTCCCAGGGATTCCAGCGGAAAGGGAGCGACACACACATCACGATGTGGATCAAACGCCCCAACCTGAAGCTGATCAAAGGGCTGGCGACTGTAGAAAAAGCCGGATGGTTTGGCGGTCAGTTGATTTCTGACGCTGAGAAAAGCTTCCCAGGCCGACTGGCTTCTGGTTCGGAAGCCAATTTCACGAGCCAGAATCCGGCCACAGCCACGCAGGTTTGACCGAAGCCACGTTTCAAGCGCTTCACCTGACAACCCTTCCAGATGCTCCGGGGTGATTTCATCCCATCCGAACGTGTCAGCCTGCGGTGGCAGATAATATTTCGTCCCGATGATGATTTGATCAGTTGGACGAAGGACATCCAGAATGGTTTCGTCTTCAGCCAGCCAGTACAAATTGCTCCCACGTCCCATCAAATCAAGCCGCAGGCGAGTGGTACAGGGTTCACCCGTAACATCAAACCCGGAAAACGTCAGCGTAACGGAGCGTTCTTCAAGCGGTTTGAACACAGAACTCAGCGTTGCACCTCCCAGATCTTTTCGCAGCCGGTGCAGGAGGGGTGGTTCGCCGGTGGTACGGGCTTCGAGGTCGCGGGGATGGAGCGCGGTTAGATACAACCGGCCATCAGAAGGGCTGGGCTGGAGGCACAAAATCCGATTGTCACGCAGTCGCACATCGAGGGCGATCCCGTTCAGGTTGAGCGCAAAGAGTTTACCAAGCCGGAGATGGCCTGCCTGAGTGAGGAGGGCTGACAATTCAGTAACCAGGCCGGATAAAACAAAATTTTCCATACAATCACAGTGCTTTCAGAGGAAACGTGAAAAACTGCCATTGTATGGAAAATTAGTTTTGGGTGTCTATGCGAAGAGGGAATGGAAGATCAAAAACAGCACAGCCGATAAACAGATTGAAACGGGTAAGGTCAGAATCCAGGCCAGGGCGATGTTGCGCACCGTAGCTGCCTGGAGTCCCGCTTTTTGGGCCACCATCGTGCCTGCAACCCCAGATGACAAGACGTGGGTGGTGCTGACGGGCAATCCGAAGGTTGATGCCAGACCAATGGTGGACATGGCGACCAGTTCGGCACTGGCACCCTGGGCATAGGTCAGGTGGCTCTTTCCGATTTTTTCACCGACGGTAATGACGATGCGTTTCCAGCCGACCGTCGTTCCGATGCCAAGTGAAATCGCCACCGCCATAAAGACCCATAGTGGGGCATAATCTGTTGCGCCTCGAAGCACGGACAGATTCTTTTTCACCAGTTTGCTGTCTTCTTCTGAGAATTTAATTTTGCCGCCTTTTTCCAGTTTGGTCAGACTCGACACTACCAGCAAAATATCTTTGCGAACCGTCCACCGGGAATCCTTAGCGATTTCTTTGACTGAGTTTTTTCCAGCCAGCACGGTTTGAATATCAGCCAGTTCTGCCCGGAGATTAGAAATCGGAGTTCCCAGAGTTGGTGTGTTTGGTGTGGGTGTTCCACTGCTGTCTGGGGCAAACCCAATTTGAAGCAGCGGTTTTGAGTCGTCATAGCGCTGTAAGACTAAATCAAGCTGACGGGCAGCTTCGACGGTCTGGGTCAGTTGCGTCTGGGTGAGCGTGGCATTGAGTGCATAGCTGGCCGGGAGGATCCCAATCAGGATCAACATAATCAACCCGACACCTTTTTGGCCATCATTTGATCCGTGGGCAAAGCTGACGCCAGTGCAGGTCACAATCAAAATCAGGCGGATCCACAGCGGTGGCGGTTCGGCTTCAGTTGGAACGGTATACAGTTTTTCGTTCGGAATGAGCTTTTTGGAAAGCCACAGCAGCAGAAAGGCAACTGAAAATCCAGTCAATGGTGAAACCAGCAGCGAAAGTCCAATTTCGGTGGCTTTGCCCCAGTTAACGCCATCGCCGAAGGTATGGCCAGGAAGCATTGAATTGGCCAATCCGACTCCCAAAATTGCACCAATTAAGGTATGTGAGCTTGAGGCCGGCAACCCGTAGTACCATGTACCCAGATTCCACAAAATAGCCGCCAGCAACAGCGCCATCACCATCGCCAGACCGGCCCCCGTACCTTTGTTGACCAGTAACTCAGACGGCAGCAGATAGATAATTCCCATGGCAACTGAGATTCCTCCCAGCAGCACACCTGCAAAGTTACAAAGTCCTGACCAGATGACCGCAATCCAGGGTTTTAAAGTGTTGGTGTAAATGACAGTTGCCACTGCATTGGCTGTGTCGTGAAACCCATTGACGAATTCGAAACCGCAGGCAATGAGCAACGACAAAATAAGAATAATCTGGGTACCGGTGCTGAGCGAGGAGTCAAAGAGTTCAAACATAAAATCGGATTCCGCTGGCTATACCCCGCAGGGCAAAGCCCGTCTGGAAATGGGAAACATTCCTTTCAGGGGAGTTTTCTGACGAAAATCAACAGCCACAAGGGAGATGAGTGAGAGAACTTCAGTGCTTGTGTGGAAGGCATGGGGCATAAGAGCCGGATTTTGGATCAGGAGAAATGGATTTGCCCGCAGTATGTGTGCAGGATGTTAAATTGAGGTTAATCACAAGGGAGTCAATTGTTGATGAGTCAGTCGTTGATGAGTCAGTTGTCAGTAGATAAAACCCAAATCGTTGAATCCAGGGAATTCTTGAAAAGAATTGTTCGGAACCGACTCAAATAGAATCAGATAGACTTGACAGGCAATTCAAAATCCTAACATCTGACTGCTGACTCCTGACGACTGACTACTGACTCTCCGGAAAAAGCTCTTCCTCAATCAGTTCACACAACACATGCTCAATGATGAGGTGGACTTCCTGAACACGGGCCGTGATATGGTGGGGCACAATCAAGGGGATAGCTACGAGTTCGCGCAACTGGCCTCCGTCTTTGCCAAGCAGGCCGATGGTGACCATGCCCATTTGATTGGCTTGTCGAATGGCTTCGACGATGTTGGGGGAATTCCCACTGGTGGAAATCCCAATTGCCACATCTTCGGCTCGCCCCAGGGCCACAATTTGGCGGCTAAATACCTGAGTAAACGAGGCATCGTTGGCAATGGCTGTAATCGTTGAGGAATCGGTCGTCAGCGCCAGGGCTGGAATCCCAGGTCGTTCCGGGCGGGTGTGGTCGAGTCGGTGAACCAGTTCGGCGGCAAAGTGTTGGGCATCTGCCGCGCTTCCGCCATTGCCGAAGATCAAAATTTTTCCGCCGCGTCGAATTGCCTCCGCCGTTTGCCGGGCGGCTTTCAGAACGGTTTCGGAGTGTTCAGCAAAAAAACGTTGTTTGAGTTCGATACTGGTTTGAATTGTGTCTTGAATTGCTTTTAGTCTGTCCAAGCAAAGAACCTCTTGCCCTCTCAGCCATGAATCTGATTAAGATGGATTTCCCTCAGAAAGAGGGAAACTCAGCACCTTACCAAATCAATGGCCACAAAGCAAAACTGAATCCATTTGGAGTGCGGCCCACTTGACGCCGCTTTGATTTCCTCCAGCAGAAAAACTGAACATGACACATTATCGCGGAAAAGGAATTTTTATCACCGGTACTGATACCGGGATCGGAAAAACCACAGTTGGTGCGGCGCTGGTCGCGGCACTGGTCGCAACCAATCAAACTGTGCGAGTGGTAAAACCCGTGGAATCAGGGTGTTTACCAGATAAGGAAGGGAATTTGATGCCAGCAGATGCGCTCGAACTCAGGCATGCTTCAAGTTTTCCCGGGTGCCCGTTGGCTGAGGTCAATCACTACGCGCTGGCTGAGCCATTGGCCCCAGCGGTTGCTGCCGAACGCGCTGGTGTCGAACTCGACCTGGCCAAATGTGTCAATCTGGTTCGGCAGGCCCAGGCAACGGCTGATTGGGTGGTGGTCGAGGGCGCCGGCGGATTGCTCGTACCGCTGGCTGGGAATCGTCAATCTGGCTACATCACCGTGGCGGATTTTATTCAACTGCTGGGATTCCCAGCGCTGGTCATCGCTCGTACCCGATTGGGCACCATCAACCATACCCTGTTGACACTCAATGAGTTAGAACGCCGAAACATGAGCTGCCTGGGTGTGATTCTCAACCAATCGGACCCGCAAAAAGGGCTTGAAGACGAAGACAATGTCCACGTGCTTCAAGCCCTGGGTGTTCGGGTGCTGGCGACGGTGCCGTTTATCGAACAGTTTACTTCAGAAGAGCAGATCCAATATTTGCAGCCCGTCCTGGACAGTTTAGAGCGATCTTACCAACTCTGAATGCTGACTGACTGGAATCGTGAGTTTCGCGCCACAATGTCAGTTGCTCGCTCCTTCGCTCCTTCGTTCACTTCACCCCTTCGCTCATTTCGATGGTTGGTGCCGGGGCGGTTTGAGGGATTCCAGCCGGCATTTGTTTTCCAGTTTGCTGGTTGCGGCGGGCTTCGGCTTCGGCGCGTTTCTTCTGATTTGGAATGTATTCTTTCCAGACAAAGTCTTTGAGGGCTGCGACCACAACTGGCTCAAACTTTGATCCCGAAGCGTCATCAATGAGTTCGAGGACTTCTTCGATGGGCATCGGTTCGCGATAGTGGCGTTTGTGGGTCAAGGCATCAAAGAAATCGGCCACGGCAATAATTTTGCCACCGAGTGGAATTTGATCTCCTGTCATGCCAAAGGGATAGCCGGAACCGTCAATATTTTCGTGGTGGCTGCTGGCAATCAACGGCAGATTTTCCATTTCCCTGGAGAAGTGGATTTCCGAGAGAATTTCCAGCGTGTGGAGCGCATGGTCGCGCATGTGATCATATTCTTCGGGGGTCAATTTACCGGGTTTACACAAGATGGCTTCACGCGTTCCGATTTTTCCGTAGTCGTGCAGCAATCCGGCATAATAAATGATTTTGCGTTCCTCAGCCGGCAGCCCCATGTGTTTGGCAATGGTTGACGAGTACCGTGCCACACGAGCCGAGTGTCCGGCTGTCAGGTCGTCACGGGCGTCAATTGAGGCAGCCAGTGTCCGCACAAAGCTTTCAAAGGTGATTTTTTGTTCTTCGAGCAGGTGCAGATTTTCCAGTGCGATTCCAGCCTGTCGTGTGACCGCCATCAGGAATTCAAGTTCTTCTTCCTCAAAGCTCTTTTGTTTGGTGAGGTTGTCGAGATAGCACACGCCCCAGGTTCGGGTATTGGAACTGATCGGAGCGCAAATCACTGAGCGAATGGATTGGAAAATGATGCTCTGTTGCGTCGCAAACCGATTATCGCTCCGGGCATCAAGGCACAGTGTCGCCACGTTGTCTTTAAAGACCCGGTTGACGATGGTCATACTCGGATGAACGGTGCTTGAATCGGTGTTCGTCCGGTGCTTGGCCGCCTTGATACTCAAGGCATCTGATGACCCATCCACCAGCATGATGACGCCGCGTTCAGCCGGGAGCAGATCAAAGAGGAGTTCGAGCAATTTGCTGCACAGATCGTTTCGGCTCTGCATCGAGAGGATCGTGCTGGTGATTTCATACAGGGCCCGCAACCGATTGAACGTGTTGTTGTTCATCATCTTCGCCTGTTCGATGAGCGAAGTATTGAGGTAACGGGTTTGCTGGTGATCAATCACCGACATGATTTGATGGGGATCATCGGGAGGGGCCGGGGTCGGTTTGACCGCAACTGGTTCCTGACTGGTTTCTTGCTCTTCTTTCGGGGTGATGGCCTCAAACATCAATTCGATTCCGCCGTTGCGCCGACCAAGGCTGATGCGGTCACCGCTTTTCAGAATCGTTTCAGTCACTTTGGTGTCATTGACAAAGCTCCCAGAGGTGCTTTGTTTGTCACGCATGCGATAGGTTTTTCCATCAAAGACGAGTTCAACGTGATGACGTGAAATGTAGGGATCATCAAGTTGAAGGTGATTATCGCCAAGTCGTCCAATGGTAAATGGTGCTTTGTTGAGTACGACGACCCGTTCTTTTCCAGTGACGTCCCGATAGCGAAGGGTGCCCCAGGCATTTTGGTCAAGATTCTCACTCATATAGCCCCCAGACCTGCTCTTTCTAATGTGAATGGGTGATACAATTTCTCTTGTGCCGAGCGAGCGATCATCCCGCAAGGTAGTGCTGCCATTGCAAAAACATAACAAATTGTAGTTGATTGGGAGGTAGAAGCCGGCGGAGAGCATAGCATATTTTGCTTTTCATGGTGCAATCAGAATCACCCTATCTTGAGGAGACAGCGGGTTGAAAACGGCGGGCTGAAGAAGTCGGGCTGAAGACATCGGGCTGAAGAAGTCGGGCTGAAGAAA
>DAOQNB010000151.1:0-9380 GCA_035335845.1 Acidobacteriota bacterium
TCGGGCTGAAGAAGTCGGGCTGAAGAAGTTGGGCTGAAGATTCGCAAGCTCAGGGCTGAAGACATCGGGCTGAAGAAGTCGGGTCAGGGTATTGAACCCGTTGTCTTCAGCCCCAGGCGTTAAAGCTTCATCTTCGGCTCCGTAACCCGGAATTTCGGCAGCGAGTCAAACCGGCCACGCAATTCAAACGACCCGGCCTGACGTGTTTCAAGCGGAAGCTTGATTTGCACCCACGTTCCGCGTTTGGGTTCAGATTGGATTTCGATTCGAAATTCCTCGCCATAGAGCACCCGCAATCGTCGGTCAACATTTCGAAGACCAATTGAACTCGTCTTGCTTTGGTCTGGGCCCAGAATTTCAGTAATTCGCTCGGGTGACATGCCCACACCGGTATCGCTGACCTGCAATAACAAATGACCATCCGCCTGATCAATTCCAATGCGGACAATCCCGCCTTCTGGTTTTTTGGCTACGCCATGGATAATGGCATTTTCCACAATTGGTTGCAGAATCAAAGTTGGGACTGTGTACTCAAACAACGGAGAGTCTTGAACCTGGCCTTCGACACCCTGCACGACCCATACCACCCGCAATCGTTTATCAAGTCGAGCTTTCTCAAGCGAAAGGTAGGCTTCGACATAGCTGATTTCGCTTCGAAGCTGAACAAACTCACCAGCGCGGAGCGCCCGTTGGAAAACTTCAGACAAACTCAGTAACAGGCTGCGGGCGGCCTCGGGATCAATGCGAACAAAATAGCGAATCGTATTGAGTGCATTAAAGAGAAAATGCGGATTGATCTGGGCACGCAGGGCACGAAGTTCCGATTGGGTGCGCGCCAGTTCAGCGGCTTCAACCCGTCGCTGAGAGACTTCAGCCAGGACACTGCGCACAATCAGCGCCACGGTAGTCATCACAAAGGCCGATACCAGAAAATTGGGAATCAATGAGTTAAAAAACAGCTTTGGATTTTCACTTAACAGGCTGGAAAGCAGGCTGCCACCCAAATCAACAATCAGCCCAACCCAGAAGGCCACTGGCGGAATCAATCGGCGTTCATTGAGGATTTCAGCATATAACCCTGTACCCAATCCGGCCCAGAGAGCAGGAATCCCCCAGGAACAGGCGAGGAAATGCTTGAAGACAAGTATCCCCCAAAAACTGATATTGAGCAGACTGCCCGTTCCAGCCTCTTGCCAGAGCAAAACCAGTTCCTGATGTGGAGAGATCAACAGACTGAGCGTTGCACGCAAAAATAGTGTAAAGAGGCTTAACCCAAGCCCAATGCGCCAGCCACCAAGTAACCCACCAAACACAATCAGAACATAGCCCAGGACAGTGCCATGGCCGCCGGTAAGGAACTCAATTCCTACAAAATACACCACGGCAATTGTCTGAATTGCGGCTAACCAGCTTCCAAGTTTTCGTGTTTCCTGATGTGATGGTGGGTCACTGATGAGTTTGCGAAAGAAATCGGTGCGACTAAACGCATAAATCAAAATGACTGGCACAAAGAGGGATTGGACGGCATAGCCAACATCATAGGGGTTGACCGTACAGGCTGTGAGCCATTGTGGCGAGAGCGGGGGATACTTCAGGACCAGATGTAACACCCCGGCCAGCCCGAAGGCCAGTACGGTTGCCACGCCGATAGCCGCCGCAAAAACATGAGTTTGAGTAATGTTTGATAACCAGGCTGGCTTGTATTCCATAGCTGAGTGCCGTCTCCTGGAATGGTAAGGGGCAACCAGGGTTCAGGGTTCAGAGTTCAGGGTTCAGGGTTTTCGAAGAATGATTGTTGAGGGGTTTTCGCCGCTATGGCCTGCAAAATAAAAAACCAAAAGTAACCAAAAATTCCAAACCCTGAACCCTGAACCCTGAACCCTGATTATTTTTTCCGAAGTTCACCCAGCGTTTGCTTGAGTGCTTCCAGTTTTTGGCCTGCCTCGCCAAATTTTCCTGCTGCCATGAGTTTCTGGTAATCCTCTAGATTCTGCGAAGCCTGTTCGATCAGTGCTTCGCGGGATTGGGATGGCGGTTCGCCGGTGGTTGGCGGCGTGGTTGGTGGCGCTATACCCGGCCCTGTATCAATCGAAGTCCCTAAGCTTTTGGCGAGGTTGCGAAGCGCTTCATCGAAATTGGTGCCATAGCCAAGGTGTTCCTGGGATGCCAGGACCACCACTCTCAATTCCGGCATCGGGCTGTTGGCGGCTTGTAAATAGATCGGTTCGGCATATAACAGAGATTTCCCAATCGGAACCACCACCATTTGGCCGCGAATGACGCTGGATCCCTGTTGATTCCAGAGGGTAAGCTGACCTGAAAGAAAGGCATTCTGGTCAATGCGCGCTTCGATTTGTTGTGGACCATCAACCAGTTTGGTTTTCGGGAAGCGATAGACCAGCATTTTCCCATAATGCTCACGGTCTGAACGTCCGGCAATCCAGGCAATCAGGTTATTTCGATTGGACGGTGTAAAGGGGAGCATGCTGATGAATTCCAAATCTGGTTCACCCGGTAGTTGCATCAGCGCAAAGTGCGGTTCCATCGTCAAGGCCGCCTGTTTCCCATCTTTTCCAGGTCGAAGTTCCGTGGCCACATTCCACAGGTCTTCGCGGTTGTAAAATACCTGAGGATTATCCATATGATAGAGGCTATAAGCCGCAGCCTGGACTTCCATCATTCGTTCCGGAAATCGAATGTGAAGCTTCAAGTATTCAGGCATTGCCTCTAACGGTTGATAGAGTGCTGGAAATGCCCGACTGTACGCCTGGATAATCGGATCTTGAGGTTCAGCGACAAAAAATGAAGTTGACCCTTCATAGGCATCAATCACGATCTTGATGCTATTGCGAACATAGTTGACCGGTGTTGCATCGCCATTGAAGGCAAAATGGCGGGCATAAGGGTAGTTGGCTGAAGTCGTGTAGGCGTCAATCATCCAGTACAGCTTGCCATCCTCGCCAATCACCAGATAGGGATCTTCATCAAGCGAAAGGTATGGCGCCAGGTAATGCGCTCGTTCGCTGATGTTGCGTCGAATCAGAACCAGGCTGTCGGCTGTGATGTCTTCTGAGAAGGGAAGGCGCGTAATGTCGCCTAACTGAAGCGACAGGCAAAATCGTCGTAACCCCGAGCCAATCCGGATTCCGCCCTGGCCTTCATACACCGTGGCTTCGTTGGTTTCACCTTGCGGATAGTGAAATTCCTTTTGTTTGGTTTTGACATAGACCGTGCTGTTGGTCAGTTCGCCATAGTAGATTTCAGGACGTGTGACTTTGAGTTCCGGTGCTTTGCTTTCCACCGGCATATTGGCCAGGACCAGGTTGGGCATACCTTCTGGCGTAAACTGGGTGACCGGGTTCATCGTTGCCCCGTATCCGTGGGTGTAAATCAATTTTTCGTTGATCCAGTTGCGGCTGCTAACCGGCAGTTTATTGATGTCAAGTTCACGGGCTGCCAGCAGGACATGGCGAAGTTTTCCATTGATGACATAGCGGTCAATGTCGATGTCAGGAAAGTCATAGTAGGTTCGAATTTCCTGGATTTGCTTCAGTGTTGCCTGCAATGCCCGCCAATCCCAGAGTTGAATATTGTTGAGGGTGAGGTTGTCTCCTTGAAGGGAAAGAGCTTCTGGGGAAAACTCGACCTCATAGGTTTGTTCTTCAATGTCATTGAGTTTTAATGCCGCCCGTGTGGCTTGAATATTGTGGGTAATGAATGGGGTCTCTTTGGCCAGTTCGTTAGGGCGAACAATAAAATTGGTGACATAGGATGGGATCAACAGCCCAGTCACGACATAGACCACCAGTGGCAACCCGGCACCGAGGACCAGGAGCCGCAGTTTTCCACTCCCCAGTGCATTGAGAAATGCCAGCAGTGTTCCCATCCCCATGGCAATGGTGACAGCCAGTAAGCCCGGAACCCGAATATGGGCATCGGTATACGTGATACCTGACAGGACGGTGTGATCAGCCAGGAGTAAGGTAAACCGGCTCAGGTAGACATCCCAGGCCCAGGCAGCCAGAAATACGCCGAAGCTCAGCGATACCCCGCGCAATACGGCTGGTGGAACTGGCGATGTTTGAGATGCCACCAGGCTGGCCACCAGACAGGTTCCAACAAAAACCACACCGCTCAGCGTCCATAACCATTCTGCCCACTGAACTTGTAGCGGGAGAGTGAATAAATAGTAGCCAATCTGACGGCCAAAGATTGGATCCGTGACACTGGTTGGTGACTGGTGGAAAAACAACGCATACTGTGACCAGTCCGAAGCCATGGTGGAGCCGAAGTACATACTCATCACGCCAGCCACGAGCCAGGCGGTCGTCCGTAAGGGGAAGCGTGGCGAAAATGCCACCGGTTGACCGTTGATTTCAAAGGATGTTTGGATTCGCTCAAGATGTGATGCCCGCTCAAGCAGCCAGAATGGTGTTCGGATCAGGATCAGGGTTGCCAGTGCAAACCCAATGAAGAGGCCAATTTTCAGTTTTAATGTGGTTGTAAAGACTGCAACATAGTGCAGTGAGTCAAACCACAGATAATCCAGATACAGGGCCAGTACCCGCTGACCAGCAAAAAAGCCGATCAGCAGAATCAGCCCGATGAGCAAAAATCGTCGAGCCTGTCCTTCACCCTGGTTTACTGCAGTTGCTGGAGAGGGAATGCGTGGTGGTTTACGGCCTGGTTCGGCGGGTTCAATAATTTCAACATCCTTCATAAAACCCTCATTTCCATCAGAAATCTGATGTGTGAGCAAAGGTCGTGTGTGGTTGCCCAGAAAATTGTCTCAAAAACAACAATGGCGGACTCATCGTCCGCCACAAGACTAACCCGTCAACCAGAATGGTCACCAGTTCTATTGTTGGTTCCCAGTGCCACCAGTGGTTGCAGGAGGTGTTCCCGTGGTGGCATCGCCAGTGGCGGCGGGTTTGTTTTTCGGAATAAACCGCTTGATGCGTTCAATCGCTGGCTGTCCGTCCTTGAATGAGATTTTAAAATCTTCTCGGCTCCCGGTTGGTGATTCGAGCGTGATTTCTTTGCCATTCAGTTTGGCGGTGACCGACGCCACCTTCCCCACTCGTACCAGCATTTGTTCGGTGGCTTCAAAGGTTTGATTTTGGCCCATTTTTAAAACCACCCCTTTTTCAATTTTGCCATCGGGGTCAACCTTCACATAGCAATCGTCATTTGCCGCCAAAAGTTCCAGAACCAGCGGTGCCGTTGTGGTAGGGGCAACCGTGGGTGGTGTTGGTGCGGGTGGTGGGGCACCACCGCTCAATACCGGAGGCACTGTGGTTGGGGCCGTTGGTGGTGGTGTTCCTGGTGGTGGGGCTGTGGTTGGTTGTGAAGTTTGTTGACCGGGGGTGTTAAAGTGCCGATACAGTGCCCAGCACCCCAGAAAGAGAATCACAACCACCACGGCGCCAATAATATAAGGCACGAAGTTGATTTCTTCTTCGCGGGGCACGGTATAGGTCGGAATATTGTTGAGCTGAGCATCAGAGTTTGCCGGTCCATCGCCAGTTTGTTTTTGATAGGCGATTACGGCTTCATCTTCATCAATGCCGACTGCACGCGCATAGGCTTTGATGAACGAGCGATTAAACAACCCACCCGGAAGCGATTTAAAGTCATCGGATTCAATCGCCTGAAGAAATCGAATGCCAATTCGTGTGTTTTCGGCCAGTTGCGTGAGCGTAACACCTTTCGCTTCACGGGCCTGTTTTAGTTCATAACCTAAGGAAGCCACGGGACACTCCTCGAAAAGATCTCAATGAGAAAAGATAAAATACCAGGGAAAATGATGGAAGCTGAAATGTTAACTTGCCCGCCATGGGGTGTCAAATTGAGATTTCGAGGGCGTTTCAGCTTTCACCTGTATGGACCTGGAAATGTTCTGGAAGAAAAAGATCAACTTGAAAGCATTTGCATGATGGTTGTGCGGCGCCGGGCAATGTAGTACCACTTTACCTTCCTGGTGCAATAACCTGTAAGGCATTCCGGCGGACCTTGATCTGGGATGGAGTTTGTTCCAGAAACTCTCCGTCACCAAAAACCTCAAGTGGTTCATGCGTTTCCAGGCGAACTGATTGGGTACGCAGGACAATGACGTGGGGGTCTGAGACGTGTTTTCCAGTAAATACTGAAGGAAATGCCTTTAATAAGTACCACTGGCTCATTGGTCGAACGATGCACACATCCAGGAACCCATCTTCAGGGTCCGCTTGAGGAACAATCCTCATGCCGCCGCCATACTGACGGGTATTTCCAACCACTGCAATCAAGATTTCACCTTCAAAGACGCCGCCATCGTGAATCAGGCGTAAAAACTTAGGGCGAAAGGTAAAAATTGACCTCAATACGGCATAGGGGTAAATCAATTTTCCGCGGATCCAGGCTGGCCGATGACGCGTCCGTTTCCCAACCTCAGAGTCAAGACCAACTCCCGCGATACAGGCATATACACGGCGACCTGTATCCGCCAGGTCCAGCCCCCGATGATGACCTTGTTTGAGAATTTGACAGGCCGCATCAAGATTTGTTGGAATACCAAGGGCGCCGGCCAGGTCATTCCCACTCCCCATAGGTAAAATTCCTAATGCGGTTTGTGATCCCTGGAGCCCATTGATGGCGTGGTGGAGCGTTCCATCTCCACCACACACTGCCACAATATCATAGGTATCTTGAACTGCCTGGGCGGCAAGTTGTTGGACATGCTCAGCGCTTTGACTGATACAAATTGTTGATTCCAGGTTATACCGGCGATAAAGACCCGGCAGTGTTTTGATACTTTTTTGAGCTTTTGTCTGGCCGGCTGATGGGTTGATGATGGTTAAAATTTTCATTGAATTCTTGGTGACCACCCAGTTCTAAAAGGGAATAGACCTGGGTTTCTGGCAGTTATGGCCAGGTCGCTGATTGTTAAGAGAACCAGTATGAAAGTGAGGTGGACTTCCAGGTTGATTCTGGCTTCTATCACTTCTATCGCTTCTTAGATAAATATTTTCTCACCTTGTACCTTGTTAAGATTTCAGAAGTTATTGAAAAATTTGGTTTTATCTTTTATCCGGCTTGCAGGCTCTGAGGTTCTCTCTCGCTAAAAACCTATGTCGCCAATATATCCTGAGGCGAAATCAGATCCATATCCCCTGGGTTGAGCCATCTCAGTAAAGTCAGTTGCTATTGACTCGGCCAATAAAGATTTTCATTCTCATTCAGGGCAGAAGTCATTTTTTCTCAATCTCAAAAAAATTTTTCATATGAGTGATATCCAATCCAGTATGCGGTCTATCGGCCCAACCTTGCGGACCGTTGGCCTGGTCGTTAAGCCCCAAATTTCAGGTGCTCAGATTTTTATTGCCCAGTTGACAGAATGGCTGGTACATCGAGGGTGTCAGGTTCTGGCTGATGGGTTGGGGTATACCGTGTTCCCACCATCGGTGAAAATCGTTTCAAATCAAGAACTTGCCGAATGCTCTGATTTAATCATTGTTTTAGGTGGTGATGGCACAATGATTACTGGAGCACGGATTGTTGGCAAGCGCCCGACTTGTATCCTCGGGGTAAATTTTGGCTATCTGGGCTATCTCACTGAATTTTCGCCAGATAATATTTTTCCGGCCCTGGAACTTGTCCTGGCTGGGAAACATCAGGTAGACACCCGAATCAAACTTGAGGCGGCGGTTCTACGCAATGGGCATGAAGTTTCCCGAGTTGAAGTTATCAATGATGTCGTCGTCAATAAGGCGTTACTGGCGCGGATTATTGAGATTCAGTGCTGGATTGATGGCCAGTTTGTTTCCATGTTTCGGGCGGATGGGTTAATCATTTCAACTCCAACTGGTTCAACTGCTTACTCGCTTTCAGCCGGAGGGCCGATTATTCACCCCGCGATGCATGCTGTGGTTATTACTCCAATTTGCCCCCATACCCTGACCAATCGACCTCTGGTGGTTTCAGACGAATCAGTGATTGAGCTTCATCTGGTTGCGACTCGTGGGGATATCGAAGATGTTACTCTGACCCTGGATGGCCAAATTGCGATTTCGCTGTTTGTTGATGACCGGATCGTCATTCGCAAAAGTGATTCAGTCTTGAAATTAATTCAGCCTCCAAATCGAAATTACTTCCAAATCCTGCGAGATAAGCTGAAATGGGGTGGAGAATAATAGACATTATCGGAGATAAAACCGGGCCATCGAAAAAGGATGGTGTTTAGTCAGTACCACCCGCGTGAGCGGGTGGGTTGCCACTGCGAGGAAGCTCCACTTTTGGAAAATGGTTAACCCCGATAATGTCTAATCTCAATGTCGGGAATGAAAAAAGAGGGCACAAGTGCTGGAAACCCTTGTGGTCTAAGCTTTATTTGAAAGAGTTGTCGCCAGAGAGTGGAACTGTCGACGAAGCGGGGTTAAATCCTGTATCGGAAAAGTCCGGTTTGTAAGCAGGATCGTTACTGTCATTGATTCAGGGTCAATCCACAGACTTGTTCCTGTAAATCCAACGTGACCAAAAGCCTGGGGAGAACAGGTGTCTCCCGCACTACAGTGAGGTGTTTGAGCCAGCATCCACCCAGGTGACCGGGCTTCACTCTGTCCTGGGGTCGAGTTATGGCAAAATTCCTTCAACGTTGATGGCTTAAGTAACTGGCTTCCAGGTAGAAATTGATGACTTAAAGCGGCGACATCCTGGATTGAACCAAAGAGTCCGGCATGACCTGCACCCCCATTTAAAAAGAAAGCATTTGCATCGTGAACCTCACCCTGGATCAGGGTCGTTCGCCACTGATGGGTTGTCGGCCAATCCTGGCCGATAGTCCGAACAGCTAAACCCTGTTCATATTGATTTCCGATTTCAGTAGGAGCAATGCGAGGTTTCCAGGATTTCGGAGGGCAATACCTTAAATTTTTCAGGTTCAGGGGGGCAGCGACCAAAAATTGAAAGAGTTTCTCCATGGGGGTGACAGTAATTTTTTCAAGCATCTTTCCAAGCACAATATACCCAAGATCACTATAAACCACTTTGGACCCAGCTTCATATTCCAGAGGGATCTGGTTGATAGCCGAAATAATTTCATCTGGATGACGAGCCAGCAGGTAAAATGGGCGCCAGGCAGCAAAACCTGCAGTATGTATCAGTATCTGGCGTACCGTGATGCTTTTTTTTTCCGGTGAATCCAGCTCACTCAGATATGAGGATACAGGAGTATCCAGGTCTAATTTCCCTTGATCTTTTAATATAAGGCAGGCAAGGGCCGTTGCTAGAGGTTTGGTAAGGGACGCCAGATCATAGATTTCATATGCCTGTCCAGCTTGACCCGCCCCCTGGACAATCCCATTTTTGAGCGCCATCCATTGAGCCCCCTGAATGATACCCTG
>DAOQNB010000152.1:0-9359 GCA_035335845.1 Acidobacteriota bacterium
AATGAAGAATGAAGAATGAAGAATGAAGAATGAAGAATGAAGAATTGAGAATGAAGAAAGTGCCTGGTACTTGGTGCTTGGTGCTTGGTTTCGAAAACCCGGAACCCAGAACCCGGAACCCGGAACCCGTTTCTTCATTCTTCATTTTGCTCTGGTTTTTCCTTATGCGTTGGAATGGACTTCTGCTCATCTGTGCGTTTGTGATTGGGCTCTTGTCGCCTGACAAGACAGTTGCGCAGATTTACCGCTTTACGTCCTACACTGCCAGCATGGGGTTGCCGGGAAACACGATTTATTGTCTGTACCAGGATCGCCAGGGCTATATGTGGTTTGGAACTGACAGCGGCGCCTGCCGCTATGATGGTGCCAACTTCACCTCCTTTGGTGTTCAGCAAGGGCTGGCTGATAGCAGTGTTCGGACCATTTTTGAAGATCGAAAAGGTCGCCTGTGGTTTTGCACCATGCGCGGCCTGAGTTGTTTTGAGCAGGGGAAATTTACCAATTACACCACTGCCCAGGGGCTTGTGGATGATCACGTCTACTCTGGGCTTGAGGCACCTGATGGAAGTCTCTGGCTCGGCACGGCTGCTGGACTCAGTCACTTTGATGGCCAGCGGTTTGTCCACTTTGGGAAAGAAGCCGGTCTGCCTAACTGGCCGGTCTGGAGTTTGGCCCAGGATTCGGCTGGGATAATCTGGTTTGTGACTCGTGGTGGCGGGGCCGGGAAATTTGATGGGACCAGGGCAACGGTGTTTACCCTGGCTGATGGATTGCCCGGAGAGAGCGCCTTTGATGTTGATATTGATCCGGCTGGTGGGGTCTGGTTTGCCACCAATGGCGGCCCATGCTTTTTTGACGGAGCAAAATTTCGCACGTACACCACCAAAGACGGGCTCAATAGCCCTCAAGCCGGCAAGATTCTGATTGACCGCTATCACCGGATCTGGTGTGCGATGTTTGGCGGTGGAATTAATCGCCTTGATCCCGATGGCGTTAAAATTTTTGATCGAACTCACGGAATTCCAAATGATCTGTTGACGGCAGTGCTCGAAGATTACGAAGGGAATCTCTGGTTTGGCACCCAGTCAAACGGGGCCTTTCGATTTAGCAGTGAACTCTTTGCCAGCTACACTGCGGCCCATGGTCTGGGAGACGGACGGATTTCTGGTATTGCTGAAACCCCGGATGAACAGGTCTGGATTGCTACTGCCACAAATGGCTTGTTTGCCCTGAACCCAAAAACCGGAGCCGCCCGACATTTCGGGACGAAAGACGGTTTGCTTGAGGAAACACTCTGGTCACTGTTTGCTGACTCGCGGCACCGAATCTGGGTTGGCGGATACAAAGGGGTAACCTGTCTGGATGGTCAGAATATCGAGACGTTCACGCGTGAACAAATGGGATTACGTGAGCGCGTGACAGCCATCACCGAAGATCAACAGGGGCGACTCTGGTTTGGCTCGTATCCGACCACCAGCAATGGAATTGCGATCTATGACAATCAGAAATTTTCCTTGATGACGACGCAACAGGGATTACTCCAAAATCCAATCAATACCCTGACCCGTGGGCCGGACGGATCAATTTGGGTTTCCTGTGATAAAGGATTGAGCCATTTTGACGGGCAGCAATTTTCGCATTTCAGAATTGGACAGGGGTTGCCGGGAAATCGGGTTCAATGTGCCTACTTTGATTCAACCGGCACGCTCTGGGTCGGGACCGATGGTGGGATATCACGATTGACAGGCACCACATTTACCAGTTTCACCACGACCGATGGACTGCCAAGCAACTCTATCCGTGCCATTGTTGGCGGTGATAAAACGTTGTGGATTGGCACCACCCGTGGAATCTCAGCTTATGATGGCCAAACGTTTCGCAATTATTCGACCAAAGATGGATTAGCCAGTGATGATGTTGGGTTTGGACTGGCTATCCGGCGGCGTGATGGAACGATCTGGTTTGGAACTGGCGAAGGCGTGGTGCGCTATCGGGCCGCGCTCGACATTGCCCGAGCAATCACCCCACGACTGGGACTGGCACCCGTGCTGGTTGAAGAAAAGCCGGTTCAGCTTGTCTCTGGGGCAACCGGCAATGCGTTTCAGTTACCGGTACTCTCATATCAGCAAAATGACATTTCTTTCGAATTTCTGTGCCTGTCGTTCACAGATGAAACGGCGATTCGCTATAGCTATCAACTTGAAGGCTTAGACCACAACTGGTCAGTGGAAACGGCCAACCGGATTGCCCGCTATGCCAATTTGACACCGGGTGACTATCGGTTTCGGGTCAAAGCCAGAGCCGCTTCCGGGGTGTGGAGCGAAGTTTCCACAATTGAATTTGCGATCAAGCCTCCATTTTGGAAAACCTGGTGGTTTCAACTGGCTGGGATTTTCCTGGTGAGTAGCAGCATTTATGGTGGCTATATGCTGCGGATTCGTGGGTTGCGGCTCCGCGAAGAGCAACGCATTGCCCACCTCCAGCAATTGCAGGAGCAAAAACTCGAACATTTGCGTCAGCTTCAGCAGCAACGGGTTGAATACCTGTCTCAGATTCATGAGCAACGGTTGGAGGGAATGCGGCAATTGCTGGAAAGTATTCGGTTGATCAATTCCAAGCTTGATCTGACGATTGTTTTGCAAAACATCGTCGAAGAAAGTGCCCGACTGGTGGGCGGTGAACCGGGTGGGATTGGTTTACTGGAGGGGGATGAAATTCGGTTTCATCGTCTGTGGGCCGCCGATCACTGGGAGGATAGCCTGCTCACCTTCAAAATTGGCGAAGGGGTGGCTGGTCGAGTCGCGGAGTCAAAACAAACCATGATTGTGGATGATCCGCACCACTCCCCATATATCACTCAGCCTGAGACACTTGATGTCTATCATGTCGAAGGAATGATGGAAGTCCCGATTGTGTCGCGGGATGGTCAGGTGGTGGGCGTGCTTGATATCCGTCACCGGGCAGGATCCCCACCCTTTAACGACAATGACCGACAACTGGTCGAATCCCTGGCCAATCAGGCCGCCGTGGCACTTGAAAATGCCGCGCTCTATGGTGTGGTCGAAGAAAAGAAAAATGAACTGGAGGCCAAAAACCTGGTCATTGTCGAGTCAATGAACGAACTCGAAAAGCTCTATAAACAGGAACACGAATTTGCCGGCAAACTCAAAGAACTGGACCAGATGAAGACCAATTTTATGATCGTGACCTCGCACGAAATGCGGACACCACTCACGGTCCTGCGTGGGTATTGCGAGGCACTGCTCGATGAATATCTTGGGCCCTTAACCGAAGCCCAACGCGTGTCATTGACCACCTGTCACCGGATGGTTGATCGGTTGACCCGGAGCTTTAACGATATTCTGGAAATGGTCAAAATCAATGCCGGTCAGATCACCCTGAAACCAAAAATTTTTCATTTGAACGCTGCTGTCAACAATGTCTTAACTGAGTTGCACACCTTCATCGAGCAACGCAAGCAACAGGTGAAGTTACAGATTCCAGAACAGATAAGTATCTCTGCGGATTGCGAAAAAATTGAGCTGGTCTTGATCAATATCATTCAAAATGCAATTAAGTTCACCCCAGACTATGGTGAAATCCTGATCGCCGTTACCACCGAGACGGAGTGCATCCATATCCTGGTCCAGGATTCTGGTATTGGGATTGACGCGGTGGACCTGACGCATATTTTTGATAAGTTCTACACCAATCAGGATCCTTCGACACATCGGTCTGGCCGGTTTGAATTTTCAGCCCGAGGAACAGGTCTTGGGCTGGCCATTGCAAAAAGTTATGTCGAAGCGCATAACGGTCAGATCTGGGCTGAGTCAAACGGGGTCGGAACCGGCAGCACGTTTCACATCGTGCTACCGATTGGGGTGCGTCCAGACACCATGACCAGTGAATTGACTGATTTGAGAAATCGGGCTGAAGAAGTTGGGCTGAAGAAGACAGGCTGAGAAAACCAGGGCTGAAGAAAACCAGGGCTGAAGAAGACAGGCTGAGAAAACCAGGGCTGAAGAAGTTGGGCTGAAGAAGATGGGCTGAAGAAGATGGGCTCAGGGGATTGAACCCGGTTTCTTCAGCCCCGAGCGTGCGAGTCTTCAGCCCCAAGCCCGGAGCCCTGGTGTTTGCAGTCCCACAATTCCAATTCCAGGCCACACAACATATTTCTTGCAGGAGTTTCCAACCCCATGCTCAAACGTCTGGTTGTTGGTGTGTGTCTTTTGTTCTGGAGTGCATTCGTTTTTGTGAATGAATCCCAAAGTTTGATCAGTTTTTCAGTAACTGCCGCCCAAAATCCACCTTCGGTTCCGGCCCAGGAACCGACGAAAACCATTGATAAGGAAAAGATAGTCCAGGACTTGCTCAAAAAAATTGCCGGTCAGGAAAACAAACCGGCTGAGGAAGTCTTCAAAAATATTCAATTGTTAAAAGGAATTCCGGCTGGGCGACTGGTGCTTATGATGAATATGGGCTACAGCCGGGCACTGGGAGTTGATTGCACCCATTGCCACACGCTTGACCAGTGGGAAAAAGATGAGAAACCGGAAAAGCTGATTGCCCGTGAGATGGTCAAAATGACCAGTACGATCAATAACGAGCAGTTAAAGAACATCAAAAACCTGAAAGGCCCGAACCCGGTTATCAATTGCACCACCTGCCACCGGGGCCAGACCAAACCGGCTCTGAATTTGAAGTAAGACCAGTTTGTGGTCAGTCTGGGAACGCCGGCATCCTGCCGGCAACTGATTGGATCTGAACCGCTTGGTGCCGGCAAGATGCCAGCGTTCCCAGGAAATATTTATCTGAAAAACTATGTTGATGTGAATTTAGTTGTCTCGCTAATGAGCTGGATGCACGCTAAAGCAAGAACTCTGGAATTTGGAGGCGCCGAATATGTAGCTCATTGAAGTCTTAGAAATCATTGAAGACTTTGGATTTATTTTCTGTGTATTCCGTGTATTCCGTGGTTTCTTATTCTGAAAATCCATACCAAAACTGCTCTTTTATCCCACTGTCTTCTTGCCCTCCCTGTCGCCTCCGGTACCTATTCAGGCGAAATAACTTCTGGATTCCACGCAGAACTTGTCATATTGTTCAGACTGAGTTAACACCATCTCCTGGGGTGTCAGCCGACATCAAAACCGGCTAAACTCTTTTCAGGTACATTTTCCTCGATTTTCCAACACGCAACCAGTTTTCCTTTCTTCAAAGCAACAACTTTTTGTGCCGCATTATGGATCGCCGACTCCTGATTCCCCCCATGTTGGTGTTGTGCCTGCTGGGCTATGCCTGGTGGGGTGAGTCGCGGTTTGTGTCAGCAACGCCAGCCCCGATACCCCCAGTGCCATCCAAACAGGTGCCGGCTTTAGCGACACCAGATGGGTTTCCAGGTGGACGGCCAGGGATGCACATCTTTAGTAATCAGGATGGGTTGCCGCAAAATTCGATTTTATCCCTCACCACTGATCAAAAAGGGTATCTCTGGGCTGGCACCCAGGACGGGGCCGCCTGTTACAACGGCCATCGTTGGACCACGGTCAATATGCCCAATCGGATGCGATCCAACTATGTCCGCACGGTGTTTGCCGCTTCGGATGGCAGTATCTGGTTTGGAACAACGGGCAATGGGGCGATTCGCCTGCAAAATGGCAACTGGACAACTTTTACAACCGAAGCTGGAACCGTGCCGACTGACAATGTATTTTGTTTTGAAGAAACTCAGGGGGCGGCGGGGAACACCATTCTGTGGGTTGGAACGAGCGGGGGGCTGGCCACTTTTGAAAACAATCAGTGGCAGACGCTGACACCTGAAAATTCGGGCTTGCCGCATAAAGCGATCAATATCTTACTGAAAACAAAAGCGATAGACGGTTCGGTTGTGTTGTGGGCGGGCACCAGTGGAGGACTGGCACGCCTGGCTCAGGGAAAATGGACGGCGTTTACTGCCGGGACATCTCCGTTGCCGCACAATCAGGTCCTCAGTTTGCTTGAAACCACCGAATCACCTGGAAAACAGGCGCTGTGGATTGGAACGGCAGAAGGGGGACTGGCCAGGTTGACCAATGATCAGTGGACGGTTTTTGATCCCCAGCAAACCGGATTGCTCAAAAACCGGGTCCTGGGGCTGGTTGAAACGATTGAACCCGATCAAACCCACACGCTGTGGATTGGAAGTTATGGCAGCGGTCTGGTGCGATACCGGGATGGAAAATGGGTCACGTACAATCGCCAAACGTCAGCTTTACCAAATGATGCCGTGATGAGCCTGTACAAATCAGTGACACCGGACGGGGCCTATACGATCTGGACTGGCACCGTCAATGGACTGGCCCGACTCCGGTCTGGAACCTGGACTACCTATGCGCCAGCTACGGTTGGCATGGCAAACAATGTGGTTTTGAGCCTGTTGGAAACCCGATCAGCAACTGACCAGCGGGTCCTCTGGCTGGGAACTGCGGGTGGCGGACTGGCTCGACTGGAAAACGGCCAGTGGACCAGCTACACGACGCAAAATTCCGGTCTGCCAAACAATCGGGTGCTCTGTCTGCTGGAGAGTCGTGAACCTGATGGACGTCAGGCCATCTGGATGGGCATGAACGGTGGCGGTCTGGCCTGCCTGCGTGGCAATCAATGGACTGTCTACACAAAGGAAAATTCAAAGCTCCCGAGTAATCTGGTCTGGAGCCTGACCCAGACGGTGGAGGCGGATGGCACACCCGTGCTCTGGGTCGTGACAGTTGGTGGTGGTGTGGTTCGCATCAAGGGATCTGACTGGACCCTGTTGAATCACCAGAATTCGGGTCTCCCCAGTGATGATGTGCTGGCGCTCCTGATTACCAACGCCGATGATGGTTCACCGATGCTCTGGTTTGGAACTGATGGAAAAGGACTGGTGCGATTTCACCGCAACCAGTGGACGGTCTTTGATACCCAAAATTCCGGCCTGGCCAATAACTTTGTCTGGAGTTTGTTTGAATCCACGGCAAGTGACGGGCATCGGACGCTTTGGATTGGCACTGGCGGTGGCGGCGTGAGTATCTTTGATCCAACTTCGACTGGTCCACAATGGCGAACCATCTCTGACCAAAACCTGCCTGGATTTCCCAACAACACCATCAACCAGATTTGCCAGGACCAGAAGCAGCGCATGTATTTATTTACCAACCGGGGCGTGGCCCGTCTGACGCCAACCGGGCCGCGTGCCTGGAACCCGGATGAATTTTCACTCTACACGTTTACCACGGATGATGGCTTGCCCAGCAATGAGTGCAATCAAGGGGCCGCCATGGTGGATCGCCAGGGGTGCATTTGGGCCGGGACGCTGGAAGGGGCGGCGATGCTTGACCCAGTCACCGAATTTATTGACCGCTCGCCAAAACAACTCCTGCTTGAACGCACGCTGTTGAATGGAAAGCTGTTTGACCGATCACCCGACGGTGTGCCCCAGAACGTGGTCTTTGAGTACAACGAAAACAATCTGGTGTTTGAATATGCGCTGCTGAGCTATTTCCGTGAAGCCGAAACCCGCTACCAGACCCAGTTGGTGAATTTTGACGAGCAGCGTTCAGAATGGAAAGTTGATACCAAAAAAGAATATACCTCGCTGCCGGAAGGTAACTATACCTTCCAGGTCTGGGCACGGGATTATGCTGGGAACGTGAGCGGACCGGTGACGGCGACGTTTCGAGTGTTACCGGCGCCCTGGCGAACCATCTGGGCCTATTTCTTTTATGCCGGGGCGGTCTTTGGGATTGGCTATGCCATTTATTCGTGGCGTGTGCAGGCTTTGCGGCGACGACAGGCTGAAAAAGTTGCCCATTTGCGACAATTACAGGAAGAGCGAATTGCCCATCTCCATCAGCTTCAAGAAGAACGAATTTCCAGCCTGCGGCATTTGCTTGAAAGCATTCGCGTCATCAACCTGCCGCTTGATCTGAATACCGTTTTGCAAAATATTGCCCAGGAAAGTGCCCAGTTAATCGAAGGGGAACCAGGTGGGATTGGGTTGATTGAAGACGAGCAGGTTGTTTTCCGGCGTCTGTGGATGCGCGATCACTGGGTTGATGAACCGCTCATTTTTCAGTTTGGCGAAGGGGTTGCCGGTCGAGTCGCCGCCACCGCGAAACCCTTGATTGTCAATGATTCAGAGCATTCAGGGGAAATCGCTTTTCATACGTTGATCAAGAAATTTGATGTCCTGGGAATGATGGATGTGCCGATTATTTCGCGCACCGGAAAAGTGGTAGGTGTGCTTGATGTTCGGCGTCCGGCTGGAAGAATGCCATTTACCCAGGCTGATTGTCAGTTGATTGAATCACTGGCGCACCAGGCGGCGGTAGCAATTGAAAAAGCCGCGCTCTATGGCGAACTGGAACGACTCTATAACCAGGAACGGGATGTCACGCGACGGTTGCAGGAACTCGATCAAATGAAGACCAACTTCCTGATTGTCACTTCGCACGAAATCCGCACGCCGCTCACCGTACTCAAAGGGTATAGCGAGGCCCTGCTGGACGAATATTTAGGCCCCTTGACCAAACCTCAGAAAAAATCATTGCTGACCTGCCAGCGGATGATTGACCGCATGGTGATTACGTTTAATGACATTCTGGAAATGCTCAAAATCAATGAAGGGAACGTGTCGCTCAAGGTCACCACATTTGATCTCTCGGCGGCTATTCAGGAAATTCTGGCCGAGTTGTCACCCTTTATCGAGCAGCGCCAGCAGACATTTGTGAAAAATATCCCTGAATCAATCAATCTCGTTGGCGATGTTGAAAAGATACAACTGGTTCTGATCAATATTATTCAAAACGCGATTAAATTTACCCATGACGGCGGGGAAGTGCAGGTCACACTTGCCCAGGACCTCGACACCATCCACCTCTCGATCAAGGACAGCGGAATTGGGATTGACCCGGTCGAAATTGAGCAGATTTTCGAGAAGTTTTACACCACGCCTGACCCGTCAACGCATACTTCGGGCCGCTTTGAATTTTCAGCACGCGGAACCGGTCTGGGGCTGGCGATTGCCAAAAGTTATGTCGAAGCCCACGGCGGTCGCATTTGGGCGGAATCAGATGGGAAAGGCTATGGCAGTTGTTTTCATATCGTGTTGCCGCTGGTCTATCAGGAAAATGGGGCTGAAGAATATCGGGCTGAAGACGTCGGGCTGAAGACGTCGGGCTGAGGGTGTGGGGCTGAGGGTGTGGGGCTGAAGAAAGCGGGCTGAAGACGTCGGGCTGAGGGTGTGGGGCTGAAGACGTTGGGCTGAAGAAAGCGGGCTGAAGACGTTGGGCTGAAGAAAGCGGGCTGAAGAAAGCGGGCTGAAGAAAGCGGGCTGAAGAAAG
>DAOQNB010000153.1:0-7682 GCA_035335845.1 Acidobacteriota bacterium
GCTTCGGTTGTGGTGTCAGCCAGCGAATTTTTCAAGCGTGGATCCTGCAAATACTTACCAATGGTTCCTTCTCCGGCTTTGACTCCATCCGACAGGCGTTTGATTCGAGCCTGAAGTTCACGGACATCCTGTTGAAATTTTGGGTCGTGGGCTAACTTGCCGATTGAACCGTTGCCTGCTTTGTAGCGCTGGTTGAGTTTATCAACCAGTTGTCCAAGTCGTTGATAGGTTTCGGCCATACGGGTCAGTCGGTTGGCCAGTTCTTGATCCTGATAGGCTTTTCCAAGCGTTCCTTTCCCGGCGACAACCTGATCGGCAATTTTCAAAATCAGGGAACTGAGTCGGTCCAGGCGTTTGCGGAATTCCGGGCTGCGGAGTTTTCGAATGTTGCCCGGACCAGTATCAAGTTCCCGGACAAAGCTATCAACTTCCTGGTTGAGCTGCAGCATCCGGTTTTGAAACTCTTTGCGATATAAAAATGCCCCAACGGAGCCACGGCCCGCTTTGAGGTTTTTTCCAACTTCATTCAACTGAGTTTGGGCAACTTCAAGGGTTTGGGTGAGGGTTTGGCCACGTTCTGAAAGCCGCTGCAGGTTGGCATCAATCTGGCCCTTGAGCAGATCGCCGTCCTTGACTGTCCCGCTCCGAGGGGTTCCATCCGCAATATCAAGTATTCGCTGTGCCAGTGAGCCTTCGGTGCGCAGGTAGACAACCGAGTCTTTATAGATCAACGAGGTCAGGTCTTTTCCCTGAAACGTAGGGTCAAGGAGCATTTCAACTTCAACCTGTGGCGTGTCAGGGCCCACATCCGTGGTATCGAGAAACCGAAAACTTTTCACCTTGCCAATTTTGACCCCTGCCAGCCGGACTTCGGCCCCGGTGTGGAGTCCATCAACCGAATGATATTGCGTATAGAGCCGAACGCCTGAATCCAGAACCTTGACCAGTGAAAAAACCCCAATAATCAAGACCAGTACGCCGAGCGCGGTCATCACCAGTCCGCGCCGGAAGGATCGAGATTCTGCATGAGATGATGGAAATTCAATGTCAGACATGCGGATGGTTTAGGGTTTGGGGTTTGGGGTTTGGGGAAAAGGCAAAAAGACAAAAAGGACCAAAATGACGAAAAGGACAAAAAGAATATCAAGGTGCTCTCGATTTGAATGATAATTCTTTCGAAAACCCGGAACCCGGAACCCGGAACCCGGAACCCGGAACCCGGAACCCGGAACCCGGAACCCTGATTTAAAACAGTTTCAGCTTAATCGTCAGGTATTTCTTCGGATCCTGGCGAAAATCAGCCAGCAACTTGGTGGTTTGTGATGAGGTTGAATTCAGGTTGTCATACAGTTCGGCGTCTTTGAGCAGTCGGCCAGCCGTTCCTTCACCACGTTCAAGCCGGGCGGTGATGGCATTTAAATTGGCGATGGTGGAGGCCGTTTCCCGATAGAGTTTGTCATCGTTGAGCATCAGCCCCAGGTTCCCTTCGCCGCGATCCACCCGATTGACCATCTCCTCAAGTTTGACGGTGGTTCGATCCAGCCGTGCCATCACGGAGTTTAACTGATTATAGACGGCTTCATCTGTAGCCAGTTTCCCGAGCGTGCCACGACCTTCATTGACATCTGCCACCAGTTTCTCAACTCGCTGCAGCGTGTCGTTTAATTCATTATAGAGTGTCGGGTCGCTAATAAGCTGACCTGCTGTGCCTTTGCCTTTTCGAACATCATTGACGAGTTTGCGGGACTCTTCAACCGTCTGGTTCAGGTTTTCATAGAGCAATTCATCCGTGATGAGTTTGCCAATCGTGCCTTCGCCTTTGCTGATGCGCTCGGCAATTTGTTTGACTGAAACGGAAAGTGTGGTGAAGTTGGCGAGAATGTCATCGGCGCCTGAAATAAGCTGGCGGATGGTGGTTTCCTGAGAACCCTGGATGTACTCGTAATTTTTGGTAATGGCTTCAGCCTGCTGGGTACCAGGAATGATGTCCACCACTTTGTCTCCCAGCAGTCCCACCGAGCCGAGGACAACCTTGGAATCTTTGCGAATGCGCTGACCCGCGGGACGACCATCAATGATGGGGTCAATTGCCAGTTCGAGTTCCACGGTGCGCGTGGCCTGGTCGTTTTGAGGGACATCTAGCAACAGAACGCGCCGTACCTGACCGACTTTTACCCCAGCCAGTCGGACTTCAGCTCCCGGTCGAAGCCCATCAACCCCAGAGAGGCTGGTTTTGACGATTAATTGGTTCCGAAATGGATTGATGTCGCCGCTGATGGTCAAAATCACGGCAATCAAAACACCAATTGATGCCACCACCAAAATTCCAACTCGCAAATCTGCAAAACCAACTGTCTTTTTGGCCATACGTGATACCTGAACACCTCAATCAGATTTTCGAAGACTGATTCAAGGCTATTTCTAGCGAAGATTTCTTCTCGATGGATCAATCTTCACACGGTTGCTGTCTGGTATTTGCTTGAAATGACTACTCCGCTTTTGTTATCGCACATGAAACACTGAGCGTTTGATTTGGCGTCCAATCCGTTCAACCTTACGCCAGGAACTCTCGTCGTTGAGCGATGTCCAGCGACGTTCTTCCTTGCGATAGTGCCAGTCTTTGTCAATTTGATAGTAAATTTGAACGCTGTGCCCCTCAATGATATTGATGATCTCGTTGTTGTGGTAGTTTTCTTCGTCGTAATCAGTCAGCGCCCGTTGACCCATCTCAGAATACAATTCATTGAGTTCAATCAGTAAATCGTTGATTTTTAAGTCAAGCGCTGTGGCATTGAGGCCAATTTGTTTGGCTTCACGCAGCGTGATCGGGTAATTGTGCGTCGGGTAGTTTGAGTTCAGGGTGTGACTGATTTCATTGGCCTGATTAGGCTCAGTCAGATGATACGAGAGGATTTCCTGACAAATTTTGGTCGAAAGGAAGCTGGCCCGATCCACGGCGCCAATCACCAGTGGGTGAATATAGGGAAAGAGTGCCTGATAGGGGTTGGTTTCGTTGCTTCCGGTGGCTTCCTGTCGCCAGAGTTTAATGACCCGCTGCAGTTCGTCCTGGCTGACGCTGACCAGATCATTATCGTGATCAACTGGTGAGAGTTCGTGGGTGATAGATGTATCCACTGCTGTCAGGTAGGCCAGCGGCCCCATTTGGATTTCATCCGCTCCAATTGCCATCATTGTGGCTGCCGACGCACAGGTGAGGGGTACCACGGCCACCAGACGTCCAGCATACTGACGGAGCAAGTTGATCATGCGCAGCGATGCCTGACCCGACCCACCATCAGATTTGATAAACAACACAATTGTATCGCGGTGACCAAGTTTGCGAAGCACACCATACAGCCCGATCACATCGTTTTGACAAACCGATCCGCCCGGTGAATTCCAATAGGCAATAAATGTGTGGCCTAACTCGCGCTCGATTTTTGAAATAATGCTTTGGGTTTTTGAAAATAAAACCGGTGGTTTATTGAGTTTGGTGTTTTGTCTTCGGTCTGGTTGAGGCTCAGTTTTTTGATTCATTTGCACATCCATGAAAATCAGGGGTCAGGGAAAGCAGAAAAGGACATAAAGGATGAAAAAGACGAAAAGGACATAAATTCGAAAACCCGGAACCCGGAACCCGGAACCCGGAACCCGCTACTCCATATCCAAAAACGTTTGAATATAAGGGTCTTTTGAACTCCACAGTGCCTGGGCATCGCCTTCGAAGATGACTTTCCCGCTACGCAGCATCACAAACTGGGTATTGGTTTCATGGTGGCGTTCGCTATTTTTACAAATAGCCAGTTCGCCCATGTCATTAATGGTGGCGTGTTCATGGGCCAGGGTCGTGGCGTCCTGGATGCGGTGGGTGACAAAGATTGAGCTGACACCTTCCAGGTCGCGCAATTTCATCGCCAGTTCACAGATCGTGCGAGCGGTTGGTGGGTCAAGTCCTGCCGTTGGCTCATCATACAGGATGATCTTTGGATTTCCCACCAGGGCCCGGGCAATTCCTACGCGGCGGCGCATCCCGCCTGAGAGTTCAGACGGCATTTTACTAATGGCTTGCTCCAGGTTGACGAAGCGGAGCGTGCGCTGGACGGTTTCTTCAATTTCTTCTTCATCCGCCCCCTGTTCAAACATTTTAAAGCCAACATTCTGGTACACCGAGAGGCTGTCAAAGAGCGCTCCATCCTGAAAGACCATGCCGATTTTTTGGCGGACCTTCATCAACTGGTTTTCAGAAAAATGGGTCACATCTTCGCCATCAACAATGATCTGACCTGAATCGGGTTTGAGCAATCCCAGGACAAGCTTGAGCGAGGTGGATTTTCCGGTTCCGGAACCGCCCATCAAAATTTTGGTTTCGCCTGGTTTGACAACAAAACTGACACCATTGAGGATGGTTTGCTCTCCGAACGAAAGCACGACGTCATGAAATTCAATCGCATTGCGTGGTTCATCTGGCATAAGTTGGGTGGTAAAGGCAGCAACAATTAGAAATTGCTCAGGGCAAGCACCAGTTTGGTCAAAAAGAAATCTGAAATCAAAATGAGCAAAATTGAGACCACAACTGACTGAGTGGTTGAGCGTCCCACGCCAACGGTGCCGCCAGAGGTGCGCAACCCGGCCCGGCAACCGACAACCGCCACAATCAAGCCGAAAATAGTCGGTTTCAGCAATCCGCCAAAGATGTCGTTATAGTTGAGGGCTTCACGGGCGGACGAGACATACACCGAGGTTGGGAGCTTGAGCAGAGTGACTGAAATCATCCAGCCGCCAAAAACTCCAATTAAGTCAGCAAATACAGTCAGGACCGGCGCCATCAGAAGAAGGGCCATCAGCCGAGGCATGACCAGCTTACGGATGGGATCCGTGCCGAGCGCGCGCATGGCGTCAATCTGTTCGCTGACTTTCATTGACCCCAGTTCAGCCGTGATGCCTGACCCGGCCCGCCCGGCGAGCAAAATCGAAGTCAGCACCGGACCCAGTTCCCGAACCAGTGACGTTGCCACCAGCCGACCCGTGAAATTCTGGGCGCCAAAGGACTGGAGCGTGCTGGCGGTTTGCAAGGCGAGCACGGCGCCAATAAAAAAGCCTGCCAGTAAGGTAATTGGCAGACTGCCCACCCCGATCAGATCCATCTGGTGGACTGTTTCACGAACATACAGTGGGCGTTGGGTGAGGCCACGCAGGGAACGAAGGATCAGCATCGTTCCTTCCTGAACCTCGGTGAGCATTTGGATCAAGATATTCATTTGGCTCTAATCGTGTGTGATTCGTCCTCCAGGTCAGACGTACAGGTCCGATCCCTACGATAACGGCACGAAAAAGGCATCTGAAGTGAAGCCGGCTTCATTGATAATTTGAACGACACAACTGGTTTGATTTTGAAGTTCGACCGGCAGTTTCACCAAAATGCGTTGATTGAGTCGGTTTTGCAGACTGCGTTTGACCTTGACTTGCACCGGGTTCCCATTGAGCAACACCGTAGGAAGTTTGCCCAATCCCTGGCCGCGTACCAGGAGTGCAATCACTGGAGCATCAGATTTTTTCTTCAGGCGCAAAATACCACTGACCTGAACCCCCACTACCCGAAGTGGATAAGTTGGGGTGATTTGTTTTCCGGTTGAATCCGTGAGCCACATCAGGTAGCCGCCCGGCGCCGCCGGTTCCCATACAAACCAGCCACGAGTGGTAGATTGTCGGGTGAATGGGGCAGTTACAAACTGGTCACCTCGTTCTGAAATAATCACGGCCTGGGCGGCACTGCTGAGGAGTTCGCCGAAAACCAGGACCTCGCTCTTTGGGGGGGATGGTTCGGTTTGCCCCGGAAAAACATTGACCGACACTGCCCGAATCTGAGGTGTCGGGGGGGCGGCATCCGGATTTTTGCCCGGTCGGGTTGGGAGTACCGTGACTGGACGAGCAAAGGCTTCGGCTGAGATTCCATCGGTGACATAACCCAGCATGACAGCCTTTCCAGCTTCATTGGCTTTCATCCGCAAGGCATTATCAGTGAATTTTGCTTCTACAATCCGACCAGCAAACCCAAGGACTCCGAAGCCATAGGTCAATGGTCGAGCCGATGGTGCCCGGCTGGTGGTGACCCAGGTTAGTGCTTCACCACGACGGAGAACAAAATCAGGTGGCAATGTATCCAGTGCTGGGACTGGTGGTAACGTGAGCGCATCGGTCACTGTCAGCGTGACTGGTTCAAAACTGACATTTCCAGCAAAGAGTTGAAACTGACCAGCGTCGGTACTGGCAAACAATTCAGTTGCTACGAGGAGCAAAACTGCGGTTCCAGGTCGCAAGGCGGTCAAACGCCAGACAATTGTTCCCGCTGCCGGGCTGGGCAGTACTTCGATATCAATCGTGCGGCCCAACTGGCTTCGATCTGGCTTGATTTTCGTTTTTGAGAAAAAGCGCCCATCCTGAACAATTTGCGGTAGGAACCCAACCACGCCGGCAAACAGCGGATCATTTTCACGATCATCAAAGGTAAAGGTCAGAATCTGGCTTTCACCGACTTTGAGCGTACGAATAGATTCAAGTACTTTGACTTCAGGAGCGGCCCCATTGCCTGGGACGGCATGACCACGGGCGGCCACCCCGGCGGATTGGGCGAGCGGAATCGGCGTGCCGATCATCCGGAAATCTTCCTGGAGAACCGTGGCGCCACGTGTTTGCAAGGTATAGGGCAGTGTCGCTTCTGATCCGCTGACTTGAGCCTGGCAGGGGTGATCCGTCAGGCACACCGCCACTGCCGTCAGAGCCAGCGTGACAAAAACGCGAAACTTCCCCGCAACAGGTTGGAAAAACTCAGGCTGCCATCTCATAGTCAATCAGGGGATCCAAAAACGGGATAAAAAGAGGTGCTATTCTTACCATATCCCCGTGGGACTGGACAAAAATTTTCGCTTACGCCACAAACAAATTCCGTAAGTCCAGCACTTCATCCACAATCACATCCGCGCCAGCCTGTTCAAGTTCACTCCGAGGACGCAATCCATACGTCACACCACAGGTGTAAACGCCAGCCGCACGCCCAGCCAGAATATCATTGGCACTGTCGCCAACCATCACGGCTTGCGAGACCGGGATTTGACACCGTGTCAGGGCGGCCAGTACCGGTTCCGGGCGCGGCTTGCGTTCGGGCAAGGTATCGCCGCCGATCACAACCGAAAAGAACCGGGCCATTTCAAGCGCTTCGAGTAAGTCAACGGTGAATTGATAGGGTTTATTGGTGACCACGCCTTTCGGAAGATCCTGGAAATGGCGCAGCATTTCAACGACATTCGGGTAGGGAAGCGTTGAATCAGTTAAATGCCGCCCATAGGCTTCTTTAAATAGAACCAGGCCCTGTTTGGTTTCTTCGGGAGTCGCATCGCGGCCAAGCCCGGCGTGCAGGCCGCGTTCAACCAGTTTCCTGGCGCCATCGCCAATAAATTTACTGACGGTTTCAATCGTCAGGGGCGGCAGGTGAAGCTGGTCGAGTGCTTCATTAAGTGCAATGGTGAGATCCTGGCGGGAATCAACCAGTGTGCCATCTAAGTCAAACAACATGATTCCCACCTGGCGAGGTGTCGGCATGGAAAAGCTCCTTTGATTGAGAAAGTCCCTGAGATTGGGAAAGTGAAAAAGGACGAAAAGGACGAAAGAGATGAAAAGGACGAAAA
>DAOQNB010000153.1:7782-9354 GCA_035335845.1 Acidobacteriota bacterium
AGTTTGACCAGAATGACCCCAGCGGCAAATCCTCCGATATGCGCCCACCAGGCTGTTCCACCAGTCTGGGCAGATGCCGGGCCTAAACTGGCCAGCCCGGCAATAAATTGCTGGACAAACCACAATCCAAGAAAGAAAAGGGCCGGAACCTCAAACTCGGTCAGGATAATGAAAATATTGAGGACCAGGATTCGTGCCCAGGGATAGAGCACCAGATAGGCGCCGAGCACTCCGGCAATGGCACCGCTCGCGCCAAGTGATGGGACTTGTGAGGTTCGGTTGGTCACAATATGAGCGGTTGACGCCAGCAAGCCGCACAGCAGGTAAAAGATCAAAAACTTGAATTTTCCCATTCGATCTTCGACATTGTCACCGAAAATCCAGAGGTAAAACATGTTTCCCAGCAGGTGCATCCAGCCGCCGTGCAGGAACATGGACGTAAACAAAGGGATTACAAGCTGTGCCGTTTCAACCGGTCGCATCCCACCACCTGGTAAAATGACAAAATCGCTGAAATAGTACCGTGGGACGACTGCATAACTATAAAAAAAGGCAGTAAGCCGTGGCCCTAACAGCAATTCATAAATAAAGGCCAGCACATTGGCCGCAATTAAAAGCACCGTCACAATCGGAAAACTTTGCGAAGGAACGTTGTCGCGTAACGGAATCACAGGCGGGGACCCCCTCTTCCAAAGTAACCTTCAGCAGCGAAGAACCAGAGACAAGCAACTCCATTTTATCGTTGGCATTGCAAAAATACACCCAACCTCGGTACCCAACCTCCGAAATATGCATATTGTTGTCATCATTCCTGCCTTAAATGAAGCCCTTTCAATTGGAAAAGTGCTGGATGATATCCCGCGCCCACCCGTGACAGATGTCATTGTGGTTGATAATGGGAGCACTGATGGTACGCCAGCGATTGCTGCCAGCCACGGGGCACGAGTCGTCGCCGAGCCACAACGGGGGTACGGTGCCGCCTGTTTGCGTGGCTTGAGCGAGATTGGCCCCGAGGCTGAAATTATTGTTTTTCTGGATGGGGATTATTCAGACTATCCGGAAGAAATCAGTGCCTTAATCGAACCAATTTGCAGGGGGAAGGCTGATCTGGTGATTGGTTCACGTGAACTGGGCGACCGCGAAGCTGGTGCCCTGATGCCCCAGCAGCGGTTTGGGAATGCGCTGGCCACCGGGTTGATTCGATTGCTCTGGGGGCATCGCTATACCGATTTGGGACCATTTCGGGCAATTCGGCGCAACTCATTGGATCAATTGCATATGCAGGACCAGAACTATGGATGGACGATTGAAATGCAAATCAAAGCCATTCGCTATGGCCTGCGAATTCACGAAATTCCAGTCAGATATCGCTGCCGGATTGGCGTTTCGAAAATCAGCGGTACGGTGATGGGGAGCTTCAATGCCGGACGAAAAATTCTATCGTGTATTGCCCGGTTCTGGTGGGAAGATCGGTTTGGGCTGAAGGCTCGGGGTTGAAGAAAAGGGGCTGAAGAAACCTCGGGCTGAAGAAGTCGGGCTGAAGAAGTCGGGCTGAAGAAGTCGGGCTGAAGA
>DAOQNB010000154.1:0-9318 GCA_035335845.1 Acidobacteriota bacterium
GGAACCCGGAACCCGGAACCCGGAACCCGGAACCCGGAACCCGGAACCCGATTCTAATCTTCGTCTTTTTCTTCTGAGCCAAGATATTTCAGGCCACGGTCGTCCCAGCTCCAGTAATCACGAACTCGGGTTCGATTCCGTCCTGTGCTGACAATGACGATGCGTGGGCGCTCGGCTTCAGTCCCCGAACGGATGCGAAGCCGAATGATATCGCGAAGTGGCAGCGAGGTATCGCGGGCTGAAATGACCAGTGGGTAGGTTCGGCCCCCGATTTCAACCACGCCTTTGGTGATGCCGCGGCGGTCATACACCACGACCAGATCATTGCCGCCATCGCCGGTCACGTCGCCACGGACAGCCTGCAGCACCCGTGCTCCAGATTCACGCATTTTGGAAAGGAGTTGCTCGGCATCGCGGCGCACAGCCACCGTATCGGCGCTGCTTCCGCTTGAAGTGTTCCCGCTATCAGCCGTGTTGCTGGCATTGCCGGTCAGCCGTCGTTTCATCGTGTCGTAGGCGGTGGTTGACCGAATACCACGCTGGTTGGTTCCTGGCAGGTTTTCTTTGATTTCCCGCTCAGTGTTGGCCAGTCGTTCGGCGGCTGGTGGATGCGAAGCAAATGCCTTTTCAAGGGCACCAGGTTGTTTGCCCAATGAAGCCAGCAACCTGAACATATTGTTCATTTCATCGGTGTTATAGCCAGTGTCTTTTAAATCATAGAGCCCTAAATAATCGGCTTCACGTTCGGCATCCCGCGAACGTTTAAATAAGTATCCACCAGCCAGCAATTGTGTCGCCAGTTGGGTGACATTGCCCAGTGCCCCATTTCCGAGGATGGCGCCGGCAATCCCAGCCAAAATCCCCAGGGTTTGGGCGCGTTTGATCTGGTCGCTGACGTGATAGCCAACATTATGGCCAATTTCGTGAGCCAGCACGGAGGCAAGCTGGCCTTCAGACGTTGTGCTTTTGACCAGACCTGTATAGACATAGACCCTTCCACCACCTGGGGTAAAGGCATTAATCTGGTCATTTTCAATCAGATAAAACTGATATGGCAGGTCCGGGCGTCCTGATTTGGCGGCAATGCGTTTGCCGAGATCATTGAGATATCCGACCAGAGCCTGGTCAGTGACAAACCGGTTGGTCTTGGCAATTTCATCATGAGCAGCGGCGGCAAACTTTAATTCATCCTCCTGGCTCATCGCCCCTTTTCCTCGCTCGCGATTGCGAAACTTGTTATAAGGATTCTCTTCGACAAAGGCGGCAGGTACAGCCGGTGTGAGAGTGGTAATACACAATAAAATCAACAAAACGGAGACAATACGGCGCTTAAATGTGGTAAATTGAGAGTTCATAGGCTGTGTCCCTTGGAGATAAGTGAGATATGTAGCGGTACGATGACATTGATTAAAAGCAGGGTTGCAGCGATGATAGCAGTTTAGAACCACACACGTCTAAATCGTTTTTCCCCACCTTACCCAATATCTTGACTCACTCTGATGACAATGCCGCTTTGATGCATCTGGGGTGAGTACTTCCATTGCATTTTTAAGCCAAAATTTGACTGCACAAGGAGCCTTCGAATTATGCTCGGACAGATGATGGATTACCCGTTGACCATCACTTCACTTTTGAAACGTGCACACAAACTCTTTCCAGATCGTGAAATTGTCACTCGTCTTCCTTCGGTTGCCATGCATCGCTATACCTATGGCGACTGTTATCGTCGGGTGTGTCAACTGGCCAATGCTCTCAAGCGCCTTGGAATGGAACCGGGTGAGCGGGTCGGAACATTTGCCTGGAATAACTATCAACACCTGGAGCTGTATTTTGCCGTGCCCTGTAGCGGGGCCGTCATTCACACGCTCAATATTCGGCTTTCCCCCGACCAACTGGCCTATGTCATCAACCACGCTGAAAACAAAACCATTTTTGTTGATTACTGCCTGCTTCCGTTGCTTGAGCGAGCCGTTGATCAAATCAAAACGGTTCGTCAGTACGTGTTGATCGGTGCTCCACCTGATGTCGAGACATCACTTTCGCCAATTTTGCACTATGAGGATTTGCTAGCTGGTGAAACCGATGATTTCCGCTGGCCCGAACTGGACGAACGTTCGGCTGCCGGGTTGTGCTACACCTCAGGAACAACTGGCAATCCCAAAGGGGCGCTCTATAGCCACCGATCACAGTTTTTGCACTCGGTTGTAGCGGCCCTGGGGGATGGGATTGGAATTTGCAATCGCGATTCGGTGCTGGCGGTTGTCCCAATGTTTCACGCCAATGCCTGGGGATTGCCCTATACCTGTGCCATGCTTGGTACGAGACTGGTCTTGCCGGGGCCACATCTCAAACCAGCCGATCTGGCTGAGTTGATTCAGGATGAAAAGGTAACGGTTGCGGCTGGGGTGCCAACGCTCTGGATTGGTCTCCACCAGCATTTAAAAGCCCACCGGTATGACATCAGCAGCCTGCGAGTGTTGTTAATTGGCGGCGCGGCGGCGCCACTTGGCCTGATTCAGGGATTTGAAGAGGACTTTAATGTTCCTGTGATGCATGCCTGGGGGATGACGGAATTGTCTCCGATGGGCACCAATTCGGGGCTACTCAATGATCAACCCACTCTGACCCGTGAAGAACGCTATCAGCGCAAGCTTCGTCAGGGGTCGCCTGTTCCCGGCGTCGAACTGCGAATTGTGGGTGAAGATGGGAAAGAACTTCCCTGGGACGATAAAGCCGTTGGAGATTTACAGGTTCGCGGCCCGTGGGTGGTTTCATCCTATTTCCGTGATCCTAGCGGGGATGCCCAGTTTACTGAGGATGGCTGGTTTATCACCGGCGACGTTGCCCGGATCAACCCTCAGGGCTCAATGCAGCTCACAGATCGCAGCAAAGACCTGATCAAGAGCGGTGGCGAGTGGATTTCCAGTGTCGCGCTTGAAAATGCCCTGATGTCACATCCCAAAGTGTTTGAGGCGGCGGTCATTGCCATTCCCAATGAAAAATGGACTGAGCGACCGCTGGCGGTTGTGGTGCCTCAGCCAGGGCAAATTCCAACCCATGATGAATTGATTCACCATCTGGCGGATCAGTTTGCGAAATTCTGGTTACCCGAAGAAATCCGGCTGGTACCTGAAATTCCGAAGACCAGTGTGGGAAAATTTGACAAGAAGGTTCTTCGGCAACGCTATGCCGACGGAAATCTGTAATTCTTTTGGAGTGCGGTGGCTTGACACCGCTTTGGTATGGCACATTTTGTTTCAGGTGTGTGTGTCAAAGTGACTCGGTTTTGGCGGAACTGAGTCTTTGAAAGCTGAAAAGGCGAGCAATCCTGTCACACGAAGGACTGGAACAGAGGTTGCTCTCTATTTTGGAATCTCCAAAACTGAACTTATTGGGGGTTCAGACTGTGCCTTTCAGGTCGAAAATGAAACCGCTTGTCCGACAGTGGTGCCGGATATCCAAAGATGCTTACGTCTGGAAAAATCTTGTGTATTCTCTCGGCGTCTTGAAGGAGACCCAGCAGTCTGAAAAAGATTGGAAGTGTTTTCGGTGGGATTGAGTTCGTTCTGACTGCTGGGTAATCCTTCTCCGATCTTTGGCACTACCCTTCGACGCGCCACACATTGTTGCTCAATTTTGTGAGGAGTTTGTATGAAGGTATTCTTTCCACTCGCCAAACGATCTTTTTCCCTCGCTCTTTTTCTCCTCATTGGTTTTTGCCTCTGGTTTACTTCCGCTCAACCTCATATCTCAGCCCAGGCCACACCTCAGATTTCAACTGTTTCAATCAAAAACACTACGTTGCTGGTCAAAGGCCAGAACCTGACGGCTGCTGCCATCGAAGTTGATGGTGTCAGACTCGATGATACCAAAGCGGCAGCTTCTGGAAAAAAACTCAAATCCAAACAAGGTGGAACCCTGGCCCCAGGCTCGTATATTGTGACCGTTCGCACCCAAAGTAATCAGCGGTCAGCCCCAGTTATTTTCGACAATCAAGTTTCACAACCACCCAAAGTCACCCTGGCTCTGACGGCTGTCAGTGTTCAGTTGCCGGCTGGCACAACATTGCAAGTTACTGCGACAGCTCGGGATGCGGCTGGTGGCGAACTGACTGGAGTCAATTACACCTGGCAGAGTACCAACCCGGCTGTCGCCACGGTGAGCCCCACCGGGGTGGTCTCTGGTCTGGCGGAAGGTACAACTCAGGTGGTGGTCTCTGCCTTGCGAAACGAAGCCCTGCTGGAAATAAAAGTGCTTGGTGGTGAATCAGGAACCCCAGCCAGCATCACGGTGATTCCAGCCAATCCAGTTCTCAATGAAACTGAAACGTTGCAACTCAAGGCTGAAGTGCGCGATGCGTCTGGCAATGTGGTTGCCGATGCACCTGTGACGTGGAGTTCCGACAATACTTCGCAGGTGGCAATTGATGCTGGTGGAACGGTTCAAGCCGTCAAGCGCGGATTTGCGGCGGTCACAGCCAAAAGCGGAACTCTCCAAACCATTGTTTCGGTGGCGGTGGTGAAGGTTGAATCTGGAAACCCAGCCAGCTCAGGTGGTCCGGGGGAAGTTCGGACCGACCTGGCAAACCGGGTCTATCAAACTGATCTGGCCCAACACGTGGTGCGGCGTGGCGAATTTGGCAAACCCCTGGAAGTCTACACCGGGGAGGTCAATGCTCCTGGCCGTTCAGATGGAACACTGGCTCAGGCTCGATATAACGGCCCGCTTGGGATCGGGATTGATAATCAGGATGGTGATGTTTTTATTGCCGACACCGCCAATCAGGTCATTCGCTCAATCAGCAGTCGCAATGGTCGCGTCGTGACGCTGGCTGGTATTTCTGGTCAGGCCGGGTATCGCGATGGCCCACTGGACCAGGCATTATTTAACTCGCCACGTGGTGTGGTGATGTCGAGCGATGGCAATGTGTATGTCGCTGATGGGCTCAACCATGTGATTCGCGTGATTGACATGCGTCGAAAGGAAGTCCGAACGCTGGCGGGTTCGCCAGGGGTTTCGGGGTTGGCTGATGGATCAAAGGGCAATGCCCGCTTTAACCAGCCTCAAGGGCTGTCGCTCGATACTTCAAACCGCAACATCGTGGTGGCTGATACCGCCAACAACCGGATTCGACTGGTAACGCCCGAAGGGCAGGTCTTAACCCTTGGTGCCCTTACTGGATCCCGGAAACCAGTCTATAACCAGTGGCAACACCGGTCATCAGCCACATTGACGGCGCCAGGTTCAGATTTCCAGAAAACATTTCAGGCGCAAGGGGATACCTCACTGGTGCTTGATCAGCCGCGAGCTGTCAGCGTTGATAAGATTGGAACGATCTATGTGACTGACAGTCAGGGCGTTCAGGTTCTTCCAACGCGCGGCGGGCGGGCTTTAGGGCAGTTTCCACTGGCTGATTCGCGCACATTGGGGAGCGTGAGCGGTGTGACGGTTGCCAGTGTTGAAGGCAATTTTGCTGGCGGTACCCGCGCCAATGCCGTGGTGGTCAATTCACAAGTCAATGGCCAGTCCCAACTGGTCCGGGTGACAGTTGGGGTGCCCAGCATTTCAAGTATTTTGCCTCAGTCAGCCCCAGTCGGAGGCGGCACGGAAGTAACGGTGGCAGGTGTCAACTTCACACCTGATATGCAGGTCTTTCTGGATGGTGCGGAGGTCAACACCCTCAATATCGAAGGTTCAACCCAGTTTACATTCGTCACACCCGTCTTGACTGAAAGCGGGTTGCGAACCTTGACCGTTCAAGGGCGTGGCGGAAGCCGACAATTCCCATTTTTCTTAAAGCCTCCATCCTTTGATGACATCGGTCCGGGCGACATCACCACGTTTGTGGGTGGGACGACCTATGTTGGTGATGGCGGTGAAGCCGTTAAATGCACCCTGGCTGGGCCTTCTGGGTTGTCAATTGATACTGAAGGAAATTTACTGCTGGTCGATAGCTACAATAACCGCATCCGTCAGGTGGATTTTCAAACCAATCTGATTACCTCGATTGCCGGGCGTGGCACGCTCGGGGCGACTGGCGATGGCGGGTCGGCCCTGCAAGCCAGTCTCGGTACGCCTGAAGATGTCATCACTGACTTTGACGGCAATTTCTTTGTCAGTGATTCAGGTAATTTCCGCATTCGCCGCATTGATGCCGTAACCGGAAAAATCTCGACATACGCTGGTGGCGAGGAGGGATTTGGCGGTGATGGAGGTCCGGCCACCGAAGCCAAACTGGGCCAACCTGCTGGTCTGGCGTTGGATGAAGAAGGAAATCTCTATATTGCCGATCCTGAAAATCAGCGCATCCGGCGTGTTTCACCAGAGGGGGTCATCACCACGATAGCTGGAATCGGAAATAGAGGATATTCCGGAGATGGTGGTCCGGCGGTGCAGGCGTTATTGAATGCTCCAACTGATGTCGCGGTTGACGAATCCGGCAATGTATTTATTGCTGACGAAGGCAATAACTGTATCCGGCAGATTGATCCAGCCGGCATTATCACCACGCTGGCTGGTCAGGGATTTGGGCCAACCCTGCGCTCCCCGCACGGCATTGAATATGCCGGTGGCGGATATTTGCTGATTGCTGACACGTTCAGTTCCTGTGTGCGGGTACTTGAAATCAGCTCCGGGGTGCACTTTGTAGTGGCAGGCCGGGAAGGGCAGTTTGGCATTTCGGGTGATGGTGGCCCTTCAACCGATGCCTTGCTGAGTGGCCCAACTCATATCACGCTGGATGGAGCTGGGAATCTTTATATCTCTGATGCTTTCAATAACCGCATCCGGCGGGTAGATGGCGAGACATTGACGATCAGTACCTATGTTGGAACAGGTGCTCTTGACTTCCTTCCTGACGGATTGCCAGGGGCTGTCTCGCGGTTGTATTACCCCGAAGGATTGCATCTCGATGGGCAGGGCGGCCTCTATATTTGCGAACCGTATATTGGACGGGTTCGCCGCCTGGATATTGCTTCCCAGAGCCTGTCAATTTTTGCCGGTGTGTTTGATTTCGATAAACCAGCTTCGGGTGATGGGGGGCCAGCCCGTGGAGCCGCCCTGGTCTCGCCTGCACGGACCGTCGCTGATGCTCAGGGGAATGTTTATATTCTTGACAATGAAGATGGCGCCATCCGGCGAGTGGATGCCGCCACTCAAACTATTTCAACCTTTGCTGGAAATCCAAATGGGAGTTTATCTGATGGGCAGAAAGCGACAGATTCCCGGCTGGTTTATCCGATGGGGGCTGCCTTTGGGCCAGATGGAAACCTGTATTTTGCTGAGGCTGGAACAAATCGAGTTCGGCGCGTGGTGATGGCTACTGGGATCATCGAGACAGTGGTTGGACGGTCAGCCGTTCAGGGGTTTAGTGGGGATGGCGGCCCGGCCATTACAGCTCAACTTTCAGCGCCGTTTGATGTGGCATTTGATCGTACCGGCAGGCTCTATATTGCGGATGCGGGGAATCATCGAGTACGAGTAGTGGACCCATCGGGTCGGATTTCAACCCTGGCCGGAAACGGTGAAACCGGGTTCAACGGCGATAATCGTCCGGCAAGTATCGCCAGCCTGACGTTCCCGATTTCTCTGGCGATTGACGGTGCCAACAATGTGTTGATTGCTGATTATCAGGATGCTCGGGTTCGACTGGTCAATACTGCCACCCAGTTGATTACCACAGTGGCTGGGAACGGTCAGTATGGAAGCGCGGGTGACGGAGGTCCGGCAACAACCGCACAACTTTTTGGTCCGGCTGATATTGCCGTGGATTCACTTGGAAATCTGGTGATCAGTGATCAGATCAATAACCGCATTCGGGTCGTTCGGCAGGCAGTTCAGCCAGTAAGATAATGGAAATCCCCCAGGTTGCGAAAGACTTGACCAGGCGGCCCGTTACTGGGCCGCCTGAGTATTTTAGCGAAGGTCTTTCGGAAAAACGCGCAGGGTTTCCAGACCTTCCAGGTCATAGAGGGAATCTGCTCTTTCCTGAGTCGTTTCGCCGCTGGTTTGCAGCCGACCAATCTCTTCGGGGGTGTGAATCACTTCAAACAAAATTCGAGCTGCACCCAGCGTGATGATGTCGTGGTCGTGGAGCTGAACCCGTTGCAGGAAATTGGTTGACGTGGCAACCGGAATGGTCGTGCCTGCACGTTCGATGGCGCTGCCATTGACGCTGCCAGTGTCGTAAAAGAAAAACTCTCCATCTTCAAAGGAAATCCGTCCATGTTGGCGCGAAACACTCGCATTCGGTGAATCAGGCACCTGCTGGCGGGCAAACACAAAATCGTTGCGACGCAACACCTGACCTGTGTGTTTATCAATCACATTGCGCAGACGTCCTATCGAAACTGATGAACGGGTGATGGTGTATTGATTCCGATAGACTTCGGCATTGAGCGCTGTCAGGCGAGCCAGGCGAGGAATATCCGGCTTTGGTTCGCACAACTCTAAAATCTTGCGTTCCTGGAGGTCATATTTGACCGTCACTTGCTCGGTTGATTCATTGGCGTTTGGCCAGTCGAAAAAGAGGTAGCACGGCCCGGCAAATTGCTGCTGGTCAGTGGGTGCGACCTTAATTTCGATGCGCATGAAATCAAACAACTTAAAGCCTGACTCGGTGATATGTTCATACAGGTATTTCGTAAACACCATTGAGTTAAACAGGACTTCAAGCTCTTCAAGTTTTTCCGGGGTTGGCTCAATCACAAATACGGTCAGAAGATTGGGGACATAAATGGCACCATCCAGCCATTCAAACCGTCGGTCCATCAGTTGTTCCTGGATTTCTTCCACAACCGCCACCGGATTGACGTCAGCAAAGGTCAACCAGTAGTTGGCTTCCACCGAAATGCGTAAAAAGTGTTCCAGTTCACGCAAACTTGGACTTTGCAATTCAGACATACTGACCGACCCTCCTTGGCATTGTGGTAAAAATCAGTTGAGAACGAAGAATAAAGAATCAAATGAAGATCTTATGAATCAATGAGATACATTTTTCCAGCTCAATTGTGTCAGTTCCCGGCACAACACGCTTTGAGTTTTTGACCTGCACATTGAAACGTATGTTCCTTTCTTACCCAAGATGAGCCAAAAACTCAACAGGGAAAACACATCCTGCTGATTCAAAAAGGGTTATGTTTTCAAGCAAAACTTCTGAGGTGGTAACCCCTTGCTCTAAAAAAGAAATGGGCCGGAGATACTCAATCTCCGGCCCACTATCTTGAGCCCTGGTTTTGGGGCTTGGGGGCTTAGGCTGAAGACTCGCAAGCTCGGGGCTGCAAAAACCAGGGCTTGGGGCTTGGGGCTGAAGACTTGCAA
>DAOQNB010000155.1:0-9304 GCA_035335845.1 Acidobacteriota bacterium
AAAGGCGAAAAACTGGGCGTGGTTTTACCAACTGGTGAGTTAAAGATTGTCGCCCAGTTTAGTCCGTCAGCCGGGTTTGGCCGGATTCGCCCTGGTCAAAAAGCCAGAGTTCGGGTCCAGGGATTTCCCTGGACTCAATATGGAGAACTCACCGCCACGGTCACCAACGTCGCAGGTGAAACCCGTGATGGGCTGGTGCGGGTTGAACTCGCGATTTTGCCGACCTCATCAAACCTGATTCCACTCCAGCATGGTCTGCCGGCGGTGGTTGAAGTCGAAGTCGAACACCTGTCACCAGCCAGTCTGGTGCTGCGCTCTGCCGGGTATGGCGCCGAGTCAACCTCACCTGCAACGCCAGTTCCGATTTCAGGCGGAGGTGCCAGGTGAAGCGCGCGGCTACGGGGTCACCCCGCCGTCGGTTTTTTATTCCGGAAGTCGTCCAAACCTCGGCCATGGACTGCGGCCCGGCATCCCTTAAATCGTTGCTTGAAGGATTTGGCATTTCGGTCAGTTATGGCCGGTTGCGCGAAGCCTGTCAGACCGATGTGGACGGCACATCCATTGACACAATTGAAGAGATCGCGGTTCAGTTAGGGCTGGATGCCGTCCAGATTATGTGCCCGCTTGATCATTTGCTCCTTGATGAAGCTGGCTATTTACCTGGGCTGATTGTAATTCGGCTTCCAAATGGTCTGACCCACTTCGTCGTCATCTGGCGTCGCTTTGGCAACTATGTGCAGGTGATGGACCCGGCAACTGGCCGCCGCTGGCAAGAATCAAGCAGTTTTCTCAAAAATGTCTATCTGCATGAATTGCAGATTCCAGCCACGGCCTGGCGAAAATGGGCTGGCACCACTGATTTCCTCAACCCACTCAAACAGCGTTTACAGACCCTGGGGTGGCCCGTATCCGGTGTTGAAAAACTGGTTGCCACGGCCCTGGCTGATCCAACCTGGCAAACTCTTGGCGCCCTGGATGCCGCCACCCGGATGGTAACCTCGCTGGTACAGGCTGGGGGAATCCAGCGCGGGAAACAGGCCCGCCGCGTCCTGGAATCATTTTTTGAGCAGGCGACAGGGGAATCACAAGACCGCACGCTGGAAATTCCAAATGCTTACTGGTTTGTGCGAGCGGCGCCGGGAAATCAGCAACTGTATATGCGAGGCGCCGTTCTGGTCCGGGTCAAAGGCTGCCGGGCCTCGCGTCAAATGGCTGGCAAAGCAGCCCAGGATCAAGCAGAAGGTCGGCCTGCCCTCTCGCCCGAACTGGTTGCGGCATTAAATGAATCACCCACTCGACCCGGACGTGAACTGCTGCGGTTGCTCGCCCAGGATGGGATCCTGACACCGGTGGTGGTGGGGTTCGCCTTGATGTGCTCGGCGGCGGGCACCGTCATTGAAGCCCTGTTGTTTCGCGGACTCTTTGACATTGGCGGCCAGCTTACCCTTCCCGAACAACGCCTGGTGGCACTGGCCGCGTTGCTTGGCTTTTTGGCGCTTTCGATGTTTCTGGATTTGCCGATTATGACCGCCATGCTTCGATTGGGACGGCATCTTGAAATCCGCTTGAGAGTCGCGTTTCTGGAAAAAATCCCCCGCCTGGGCGACCGTTATTTTCAAAGCCGCCTCACGTCAGATATGGCCGAACGCAGTCATAGCATTCAAGGAATCAGAGTGTTACCGCACATTGGCGGGCAATTTATCCAGGCTATGAGCCAGCTTGTGATGACCACGGCTGGAATTATCTGGCTTGATCCGTCAAGCACCGTCCTCGCCATGACGGTAGCCGTGGTGGCGGTCCTGGTGCCGATGCTGATCCTGCCACAACTGGCTGAAAAAGATTTGCGGGTGCGGGTTCATACCGGCGCCCTCACCCGATTTTACCTGGATTCATTACTTGGCCTGATTCCAATCCGGACCCATGGCGCCGAACGTGCGATCCGCCGTGAACACGAAAGCCTTCTGGTTGAATGGGTTCGAGCCCAAATTGGCCTTCTGCGCGCCACGGTCGTAATTGATGGGTTTCTCTCAACGGTTGGTTTTTTGCTGGTGGTGCTCCTGGTATTTCACTCTCTGAATCGAGGCCAGGAACCGGGCGGAATGCTACTTTTGCTCTACTGGGCGTTGAGCTTACCGACACTGGGTCAGGAGGTAGCGTTGATTGCCCGCCAATATCCGGTGATTCGCAACATGACGCTTCGGCTACTGGAACCTATCGGCGCTTTGGAAGAACCGACTGATGACGACGACATTGACCGCAGTCAGATGAGCACGCTGCCACTGGTTCAGACGCTCCAAGCTTCGCGCCATGGTGTGCAAGTTGAATTTGACAACATCAGTGTTCGGGTTTCCGGACATACCATTCTTGAAAAAATCAACGTCACAATTGAGCCTGGCAGCCACGTTGCTATCGTGGGGCCATCGGGTGCCGGCAAATCCAGCCTTGTCGGATTGTTGTTGGGATGGCACCGGGTAGCCAGTGGCCAGATTCGAATTGACCGCAAACCGCTCGAAGGCTCACGTCTGGATAAACTCCGCCAGGTGACCGCCTGGGTTGACCCATCGGTATTTATCTGGAATCGTCCGCTCCTGGAAAATCTGCGGTACGGCACCTCACCAGAAATCATTCAACCAATTGGCCAGATTATTGATCAGGCCAATCTGCACAGTGTGTTGGAAACCTTGCCGGATGGATTGCAAACATCATTGGGCGAAGGTGGCGCGCTGGTTTCAGGCGGCGAAGGACAACGGGTTCGGTTTGGCCGGGCACTGTTTCGTTCTGGTGTTCGACTCGTCATTCTGGATGAACCATTTCGTGGCCTTGATCGCCAACAACGCCAGACCTTGCTGGCCCGCGCCCGCGCCTGGTGGAACAAGTCAACGCTCCTGTGCATTACCCACGATGTCGGTGAAACCAGGGACTTTGACCGGGTGCTGGTTATTGAACAGGGCCGTTTGGTCGAAGACGGAAATCCAAGGCAACTCAGTCAGCAGGCCGGCTCGCGCTACCAGGCCCTGCTCGAAGCCGAAGCCGAAATCCGCAAAGGCTTGTGGTCCAGCGCTGACTGGCGGCATGTGTGGCTTGAAAAAGGCGTTGTTTCTGAAAAAAAGGGTGAACACCCTGAACCCTGAACCCCATCATACCAATTAGGGTTCCGGGTATCGGGTTCAGGGTTTAAAAAAACGAAAGAGACAAAAACGACGAAAAGGACAAAAATTCGAACACCCTGAACCCTGAACCCTGAACCCTGAACCCTGAACCCTCATGGCTCGCTCTCAAACCACTGAAATTGAAAAACTAAGCTGGCCGGTCTCAAAACTGAGCGAGGCAGTCGAAGTCCTGGCGCGAAAATGCGGGCTGCCAGTCCAGACCCGCGAAGCACCATTGTTGCCAGAGCAATCGCTGCGTGCTGATGCGGCCCAACTGGGGTGGTGGATTGAAACGCTGGCCCAATGGCTGGGACTTGAAGCCGAACCAGTGGAAACGACCTACGCCGAAATCAACCGGCTGCTTGTGAGTGCCGGACCAGCGGTCCTGGCGATTCCGTCTGAGGTTGGGCCGCGCATTCTGCTTTTGTTAGAGAGTCGTGGTGGCGTCATCTGGCTTATCACTCAAAAACACACGATTGAAAAGCGCACGGTCGAAGAACTTCGCCCGCTGCTGTGCCAGACGCTGGAAGCACCATTTGTAACTCGCATTGATTCGCTGCTACGCGACGCGGGTGTTTCCAAACGCCGAATGGCCCAGGCGCGGCAGACCTTACTTCGAGAACAATTGTCAGCCGCCCGGATCGGGCATTGCTGGATGTTGCGGCTGCATCCAGGGTCACCAATGACTGAGCATCTACGTCAGGCACTCCTGCACCGATATTTCCTGACATTGCTGGGCATTTATGCGCTGCAATACCTTTTTCTGATTGGCTCCTGGTGGATGATCGGACGTGGCATGTTTCAAGGCCAGCTCGATCCGGCCTGGGTGTTCGCCTGGGCGTTACTGTTGATTACCATGATTCCCTTTCGGGCCTGGGCAACCTGGACCCAAGGGCTGTTATCCGTTGGGGCAGGTCGGATTCTCAAACAACGGCTGCTCTATGGCGCACTTCAACTGGCTCCAGAAGCCATCCGGCATCAGGGGGCCGGTCAGTTGCTTGGCCGGGTTAATGAATCACAGGCCATCGAAGGTCTGGTCTTAAGCAGCGGATTTACCAGTGTTTCAGCCCTGGTCGAACTGGTGATGGCGTTGCTGGTACTGACAACCAGTCCAGGCGGGATGCTCATGGCGTGGTTGCTCGCAGGGTGGATTGTGCTGACGGTGATTTTAAGCTGGCAGTATTTTCGCTATCGCCAGGAGTGGACCGAAAACCGGGTTCAGCTCACCAACGATCTGGTTGAACGCATGGTCGGTCATCGGACCCGCGTGGCACAGGAACTCCGGCAGTTCTGGCACGATGGCGAAGATCAGGCGGTTGAGCGCTATCATCGGTTGTCACGCAAGCTGGATCACGCTGGTGTTCGTCAGTCGTTTGTGACCCGTGGCTGGTTGATTTTGGGCATTGCCGGACTCGGGCCCGCGTTTGTGACTGGTTCAGCAACACCAGCCAGTCTGGCCATTGGGCTTGGTGGTGTGCTCCTGGCGCAACGGGCGCTGGCTAAAATTGTTTCCAGCATTGGACAGGTCACCGGCGTGCTGATTGCCTGGAAACAGGTGTCACCGTTTTTTCAAGCGGCTGAAAACACTGAAGTTCCCTCCAGTTTCTTTGCTTTACTCTCCAGTCGTAAACTGGAATCAGTTCCACAGGGTCAGATGGTCCTTGAAGCAGATGATCTGGTCTTTCGCTATCGCGAACATTCCACTCCCGTCGTGAAAGAATGTACCCTGCAGGTTCGTTCTGGAGATCGCATCCTGCTCGAAGGTCCTTCTGGGAGCGGCAAATCCACCTTTGCTTCCCTTTTGATCGGCCTGCGGTCGCCAGAATCTGGATTATTGCTGCTGCATGGGATTGATCGGAAAACGTTGGGCATCGAAAGCTGGCGCAAACGGGTCGCGTCAGCCCCTCAATTTCACGAAAACCATATCCTGGTCGGTACCTTCTCCTTTAATCTATTGCTTGGGAAAGACTGGCCGCCTTCGCCAGAGGATCTCAAAGAAGCCGAAACCCTGTGCCACGAACTTGGCCTCGGAGACCTGCTCAACCGGATGCCGGCAGGACTCCTGCAAATGGTCGGGGAAACTGGCTGGCAGCTTTCCCACGGCGAACGAAGCCGCGTGTTTATTGCCCGGGCCTTGCTCCAGGGGGCCGATGTCATCATTTTGGATGAAAGTTTTGCCGCACTTGATCCTGAAAACCTCAGCCGGGTGGTCCAGTGTGTTTTAAAGCGGGCACAAACTATTTTGGTAATTGCACATCCTTAAGGGGTTCAGGGTTCAGGGTTCAGGGTTTTCAAACTGACCAGGCATCAAAACAATGGTCTCCTCCTTCTTTAGTCCTTTTGGTCCTTTTTGTCCCTTATGTCCTTTTATTATTTCCCGAACCCTGAACCCTGAACCCTGAACCCAAAGAAAACTATGAATCGTTTCACCTGTCTTTTCCTGCTCGCACTCTTTCTCGTTGCACACAGCCCGGTTTCTGGCCTGGCTCAAAAAAAGAAGCCTTCGGCTGGTTCGTCCAAACCATCACGCACCGTGAAATTGCCAGCTTCGACCAGATCATCAACCACACCCCAGACGCCAAAGCCCAAACCGAAAGATCCAGTGATTGAAGTTGATTACAGTCAACCGCGCCTGGTCGTGCAACTTGGGCATACCATGGATGTTGATTCAGTGACCTTTTCGGAAGACGGTTCGCTGGCGGTGACTGGAAGCTGGATGGAAGGCACCGCCATTGTGTGGGATGTTCAAAGCGGGCGCGAAATCCGGCGCTTTACCGGCAACACCGACAACAAAGGCTATCAGGATGGCTGGATCAGCGGTGCAATTTCACCCGATAAACGGCTGGTCGTGGTCCTCAGCGAATTCAGTTTTCGGTTGTGGGATCTGGTCACGGGAAAACTCGTCAAACGGATTCGAATTACCGATGGCGATTATATTGAAAGTGGTGAATTTTCGTTTTCGCCCGATCAAACCCGGCTCATCTGGCACAACAATATTTCACGCAAAGTGTGGGACCTGGCAACCGGGAAAATCATTGAAAATAAACGTGGGAAAGGTGAACCAGACCTCCGCCCAGAAGCCTATCTGTCACCTGATGGAAAACTCAAAGCGGTGATTGAGGAAAAAGTGGTTCGGATTATGGATACAGCCACTGGCGCAGAAGTCAGCCGCCTGGATGGGAATCCAAGTGTCGTCGCCAGAACAACCATCACCCCAGCGGGGCTACAAGTGGCAACCGTTCAAGGAAACGCTGTATTTGTACGAGATGCCGCCACCGGGCGAGCTGTCGAAGTGGGCACTTCGGCTTATGAAATCTTGCGACCAGATGCCAAAATTTCGCCGGATGGGCGACTCCTGGCCGCAACCAGTCGTGGCAATGTCGGAATCTGGGATATCCAGACCGGACACCAACTGCTGACCTTGACTGGCCACACCGATGATGTTTCATCCGTTGCCTATTCACCTGACAGCAAATATCTGGTTACCAACAGTTTTGATTTCACCGTGCGGATGTTTGACCTTGCAACCGGCAAAGAGCGCCTGCAGCTCAAGAAAACTTCGAATTTGGAAACACCAATTGCTTTTACACCGGATTGTACCCAGATTGCCTACGCAATTGAGCCCGACGAAAGCGGCAAACTGTTTGTCTATGTGCAGGGTTTGATGTCTCGCCGGGTGCTGAAAAGGCTACTTGTGACCACGGATGGCAATACCTGGGTTCACGATATTGCGCTGTCTCCAGACAAAAAACAGATGGTCGTTGCCACTGGCTCAATGGATGATGCCACGTTGTTTGATGTCCAGGTGTGGGATCTCGAAACCGAAAAGCTGGTTCGGCACCTCAAAGGCCATTCAACCTATGTCCAGGCGGTTGCCTACTCAGCCGATGGCAAGACCATTGCCACCAATGGTTGGGACACAACCATCCGCTTGTGGAATGCCGCGACCGGAGCCCAATTGCGGGTCTTGAAAGGTCACGTGGGGCCGGTTGGCGCGGTCGAGTTTTTTGCCAATGACCAGTTATTGCTTTCACAAAGCTTTGACAGTACTTCCCGAGTCTGGAATGTCCAGACCGGCGCGGAACTTGCGTGTTTGACCTCATTTGAAACCGGCGATTGGCTGGTATTAACCCCTGATGGGCGCTTTGATACCAACAACCCCGATCAGATTCGAGGCATTCACTGGATTGCGCCTGATGAACCAACCCGCCCGCTGGCGCCTGAAATTTTTCTCCGGCAGTATTATGAACCTCGACTGCTGGCCCGCTTGCTGGCTGGCGAATCACTCCCAGCAATTCCAAACATCACAACCCTCAACCGGGTTCAGCCACAGATTGCGATTACTGGAATTACCCCAGATTCACCTCAAACGGTCAAGATCACCCTTGAAGTCGCCCGAGCGAGCGGCACCATCCAGCGGGGCGCGCAAAAACTGGAGAAAACGACCGGGGTGTATGACGTGCGGCTGTTTCGAGATGGACAACTGGTCGGCTATGCACCTGAAAACAGCGGCGAAGTTTCAGTTGATCCAGCAACCGGAAAAGCCACGTTAACCTTTGCAGGAATTAAACTTCCACGCTCACGAAATGTGAAAGAAGTCGAATTTTCGGCGTATGCGTTTAACGTAGACCGGGTGAAATCAGCTACTTCACGTCAGACATTCAAGCTTCCATCCACCGTAACACCATCTCGCGGACGGGCCTATGTGATCGCCGTCGGTGTCAACACCAATCATCAGCCAAAACTCAATTTGCGTTATGCCGCCAACGATGCCCGGCGGATTCAATCCACATTGACGAATTTGCTCAGTCAATCAGGCGCTTATGACGAAGTGGTCCCGGTGTTGTTGACCTCCGAAGCTGTGGAAAAGTCTGTGGAAAACAAAAAATCTGTGGATTTCGCCACCAAAGCCAACCTTCAAGCCGTGATTGAAGCACTGGCTGGCCGAACAATTCACCCTGAACAATTGCGTACCATCCCAAATGCCGCAAAATTACAATCTGCCACACCCGAAGATGTGGTGATTTTTGCCTTTGCCGGTCACGGCTACGCTGATGCCGACGGTGTATTTTATTTAGTGCCAAGTGATACTGGCGAAAGTGAAGTTTTGTCAAAAGCGTTTCTTGACCGCTGTATTTCAAGCGACGAATTGACCCGCTGGCTTCGCGACATTGACGCCGGAGAACTCACAATGGTGATTGATGCCTGTCAATCTGCCGCTGCTGTCGAAGGTGGCGGGTTTAAACCAGGCCCAATGGGAAGTCGTGGACTGGGACAACTTTCCTATGACAAAGGCATGCGGATTTTGACCGCGACGCAGGCCGACAATGTGGCGCTCGAAGACAATCGCCTTCAACACGGGTTGCTGACCTATTCGCTGATGCACGATGGTATCGAAGCCCGTCAGGCCGATTTCAACCCGAAAGATCGCCGCATTACCCTGGCCGAATGGCTTGGATACGGTGTGGTGCGCGTTCCGCAATTGTATGAAGAGATAAAACTTGGTGCTGTGACCACTTTTGCCGACAATTCATCTCAGAATAAACCGCAAGTTCTGGTGACAGATGCCCAGGGACGAATCCTCGAACGAAATGAAGAACGCCAACGAGTTGTGGTCGAGCAACGGGTGCAGGCACCTGGGCTCTTTGACTTTGCCCGCCGAAATCGCGAAGTGGTGGTGTGGAAGGCTGGCGGGAAGTGAGAAAATCAGGGTTCAGGGTTCGGGGTTCCGGGTTCCGGGTTCCGGGTTTTCGAAGCGGGCGCGGTTCAGAGCAACAACGCCCTTACGTCCTGTCACCTTGTCACCCTGTCACTTTGTCATTTAGCTCGGTTCAATCGTGTCTTCAAGCTCTGAGTCATCCAGGTCTTCTTCAGCCGGTGGAAACTCAATCCGGTCATAGAGATCTGAGAGTTGTATCCAGCAGTCAATCGTTGGGAGTTCGAGAAATTCGGTGAGGCCAGTTATGACTCGATAGATCCAGGTTCCATCCTCCTGACGATGGAAATGTTCAACCATCGGCTGGTTTTGGGAAATCAGGACGTAATCAGTCAGGCTGGCAAGATGGCGGGCATAGCGGTGAAATTTCTCACCCCGATCAAAATTTTCAGTAGACGGTGAGAGTACTTCAAAGAGAACTCTTGGATTTAGAAGCACA
>DAOQNB010000156.1:0-5899 GCA_035335845.1 Acidobacteriota bacterium
AATCATTTTTCCAGCCTCCAGGGGGGAAACGCAAAGATTCCGAAGAGTGAAAACCTGGGTCAGTACCACCTGCGTCAGTGGGTGGGTCTTTATTTTCGATTCAACCTGAAACCCACCCGCTGACGCAGGTGGTACTGACGAAAAGAGTCCCTGCCCATGAAGCATTTTGTGACCGTTCTTCTTGTTGTGTGTCTGATCTGGCTGGTGGCTTGGCCTGAAACCAGTGGATTTGCCCAGACATTCAATCGGTCTCGGGTCAAATCCCAGGCAGAAACCACGTTTGATCCGTTTGATCAGTGCCAGATTGCTTTTCGAGTGTTTAATCACAAAAACGGACTGTACCAAACCCAGATCAATTGTATTGAGTTTGATCAACAGGGATATTTATGGGTGGGGACGGCTGATGGCGCGGCGCGCTATAACGGGCACTCCTGGACGGCAGTTCACCTGCCGACCCAAACAAAGTCCAATCACATCAAGACGATGCTGGCGGCTTCGGATGGCAGCATGTGGTTTGGCTCGGCCAATGCCGGGCTTTCACGGTTGAAAAATGGCGAATGGAAGGTGTTTACAACCGAACTGGGTTTGCCGACACAAACCATCACTTCCCTGATTGAGACAAAATCAGAATCCGGAGCCGCAACGATTTGGGTTGGAACGGCTCAAGGGTGTGCTTTTTATCAAGGTGAGCGGTGGACCGCGCTCAAACCCAATACCGGGCTTCCTTCCGAAACCATAACCAGCCTGGCGGAACTCAAATTCCTGACCGGGAAGCCAACGCTCTGGGCTGGTACTACCAGCGGACTGGCCTCCTTTGACGGCCAGACCTGGAGACCGATTCCAAACTTTCCACTTTCCCCACCTTTGAGCACCGTGACCGCAATTCTAGAAACCCAGGATGAAACCGGCCAGTCAGTGGTTTGGGTTGGCACCAATGCTGGGGTCTGCCGGTTGGCCGCAGATGGCACCTGGACCGTCTTTGGGTTAAAGGAAGGACTTCCAAACCTTGATGTCACGGCACTGATTACAACCACTGAAAAAGATGGAGCCCAGATTCTCTGGGCTGGAACCAATGGTGGAGGCCTGGCCCGCTTCAGTGATGGCGTCTGGCGACTCAGAAATGAGCAGGTTGGATTACCGAGTAACGCTATCCTGTGTCTCAAAGTCAATCCGCGTGAGCCAAATCAGGCACTTTGGATTGGCTTGAACGGCGCCGGATTGACCAGCTTTGACTTTGGCAAATGGCGACATATTGATGCCCGAAATGGACTCCCGAATTCGAATGTTTACACAGTATTGGCAACCGAAAACAGCCAGGGGTCGTCTGTCCTCTGGGCCGGGACTTTTGGTAACGGAATTGGCCGCCTGGATCGTCAGGGGTGGTCCCGGATCACAACTGAAAATGGACTGGCTGATGATCGGGTGTTAATGCTGTATGAAGCTCCAAATAAATTCGGTTCAAAGGTGATCTGGGTCGGAACGGCGAACGGCATGAACCGGATTGAAAACGGTCAGGTGATCGCATTTGGAACCAGAGAGGGCCTGCCGCATCCATCTGTTTTGAGTTTCTTTCAAACCAGCGACCCAGCCGGCGAACCAACCCTTTGGATTGGAACCCAGCAGGGGATGGCCTCGCTCCGGGGAAAAGCGATTTCACCGGTTGAGTCACTCCCCAAAACCATTGTCACCTGTTTTACCCAAACCGAAACGCCAGATGGGAACGGTGTGGTTCTGGCCGGGGTTGGTTCTGAAATCGCCATCCTGGAAAATAATACCTGGGTCCTCTTGCCAAAAGGGACGGGCTTTCCCGACGGGATTGTCCAGAGTCTGGTCGTTACCAAAAGATCAGATGGACGAAAAATTTTGTGGGTCGGTACCAACAACGGACTGGCCTGGCGTGAGTGGGGGCAGGAGCAAAGTGTCTGGCAGATACTCAATGAAGCCTCAGAGCCAAAACTCATCAACCACAATATCAACCAGGTGCTGGTTGATACTAATTCTCAGGTGTACCTGTGTACCAATCGGGGGGTGATCCGATTGGAGCCGCGTTCTTCAACCGCGTTTAGACCAGCAGATTTTAAAATTACCTCATTTACCACTGATGATGGGCTTCCCAGTAATGATTCGAATCAGAACGCAGCCAGTTTTGATCAGAAAGGGCGGCTCTGGGTCGGAACGGTGGATGGGTTGGCGGCCTTGAATCCGATGATGGAGGTTTCAACCAACCTGAAAGATCCATTGTTTCTTGAGCAGGCGAAATTCCTCCGCGATGGAAAAATGGACCGAGCCAGCCTGCTCACGCCAGGGATGGAACTTCGGTACATTGAAAATTCAGTGTTCTTTGAATTCGCACTTCTGAGTTTTTTCCGTGAATCTGACTGTACCTACCAGACCCAACTGATTGGTCTCGAAGCCGAGCCTTCAGCCTGGACAACCAAATATACCCGTGAGTATCCGACCTTGCCTCCGGGTGAGTATACCTTTCAGGTTTTGGGAAAAGACTATCAGGGAAATGTGAGCGGTCCGGTCAGTATTGCGTTTCGGGTAAAGCCTCCGATCTGGCAAACGTGGTGGGCGGTTGGGTTGTATGTCGTTGGTCTGGCTGGATTTGGGTATACCGGGGTCCGGCTGCGGGTTCGTCAGTTGCGGCTTCGAACCGAGCAACTTGAACGTGAAGTCGCCAAACGCACTGCCCAGCTTGAGGAAAAGAACCAGGAACTCGATTCCAAAAATGAAGCTATTTCAAAGGCATTGACTGAGGTTGAAAGCTCAAAACGTGAAATCGAAGCCAAAAACAAAGAGCTGGATCGGTTTATTAGTGATTTGAAACAAAAAAATGAAGAGTTGATTCGCTCTAAGGAAGAGTTGATCGAATCACATCGGCGAGCCAATCGGATCTTTTCCGCCCTTCAGGAAGCCCTGCCTGGCACGGTGCTCGATAACAAATACCGGCTGGAAGATAAAATCGGCGCCGGAGGGTTTGGGGCGGTCTATCGTGGCACCCATTTGGGGCTTCAAAAACCAATTGCCGTCAAAGTTTTTCAACCGTTGGCCGGAAATGCCTCCGCCGAAAGCCTCGAACGGTTTCGATTGGAAGGGATTTCCGCTTGTCGCATCAACCATCCAAATGCAGTTTCGGTGCTTGATTCCGGGATTTCAGAAAATGGGATTGCCTATCTGGTCATGGAATTATTAACCGGCCATTCCCTGACCAGAGAATTACAAACATCAGGCCAGCTTTCTTTGCTTCGATGCGCCCAAATTATTGTCCCGGTGTGTGATGTGCTGGTGGTGGCGCACGCGGCTGGAATCATTCACCGTGATATCAAGCCAGATAACATCTTTTTGCACCAGGGCCCAGACGGTGAAGTCGTCAAAGTGGTTGACTTTGGAATTGCCAAGCTGATTGGGAAAAACAAAGACAGTGACCTGCAAACCCTGACCGAAGCCGGCGGTATCATTGGCACCCCGACCTATATGGCCCCCGAACGCCTAACCGGGCGGCCTTATGACGGGAAATCAGACGTGTACAGTGTTGGGGTGCTGCTGTATCAGATGTTGTGCGGACGACCTCCGTTTATGAGCAGCGGCAATCTGATGGATATGGTTTTAGCCCATATCAATCATCCGCCACCGCCCATGCGCGAGTTTGTTTCAGACCTTCCCGAAGCTGTTGAAGTCGTTGTTTTAAAGGCGTTAACCAAAGATCCTGGAATCCGAATTACCGCCAGTGAACTGGCGACCGAATTTGTCAAAGCCTTTGGGTTGGACCTCAGCCAACTGACCAGGAGCGGAGGGCGCGGATTTCATAAAACTTCCCCAACCACCAAAACTGGAATGCCGACCATTGAGCAGTTCTCAAACGTTCCAACCGAAGTGATGGGCGCGCAATCTCAAACCAGACCATTGAATCCAGAGGTTTCCGGCAGTAGTGAAACCGTGGCCGCCACCCAGCCACGGCTCCCGGCCCAGAAAATAGATGGATTTTCGGATGCGGAAACCATTGCGGCCAATCCCGGCAATGCCGAAACCGTGGTGGATTCAATCAAATTACCTGGCCCGGATGATACGGTGGCAAGATGACAGGGTTCAGGGTTCAGGGTTCAGGGTTTTCGAATTTATGTCCTTTTCGTCCTTTCCGTCCTTTTCGTCTTTTAAACCCTGAACCCGATACCCTGACCCCAAAATGGTATTATTTTGCCTCGGGCGGGCATTCGGGTGCCGCGCCGGGAGTCGTAAAGGGACGAATCACTACGGAAGGCTGCTGTCCTCGCAGCCAGTTTGTCAGGACATCGTGGGCGCTATACATCTGGCCATTGTGCAAAACCTTAACCTCGAAGAAATCCTGGTTGTTTGTCAGGGTTTCATGGTCGGTGCATTGGGCGCCGAAAACTCCAGGAGTGGTTAATTTGGCCCCTCCGCTTCGAACGCTTCCTTCTTCAGCAAACGAATCAAGATTGACCAGATTGGTGAGTTGGGCGTGAACCAGATCACCAAAGGACTGGGGAGTGGTTAAGCCAGCGTCCACATTATTTCCGAGCAAAAGCTGGTCCTGGGTATCCTGTCGAGTAAAGTAAGGCGAGGTCAAATGATTTTGCATGACGTGAACCAGGTTGGCGCATTCAAATTCAGTCCCGTCTTTTTGGTGAAAATCAAGGCACGACTGGTCCGGGCGAGCGCCCCAGGTTCCACGTTGCACAACATTCCATTGATACTGGATGAATGCTTCATAACTACACAACGAGGCTTTTTCACACGGAACAGACTGTGAGAAATCCAGTCCAGACATATCAGGCGGAAACCCGGAGTCAATCACGGCGAAATACTGGAGTGGACATTGAGAGCCTGTACAGTTGGTGTTGTTTTGCCGCAAGAGCGATTGCAACCGGTCAGTATTGTTCCGAACTCCGCCTGACCCTGCCGAAGCACCGGCAAATACAACCGTCGTGGCATCATCCAGATCTGGCAGGACGAGTTTTTTCCCGGCTTGATCGCGATATTTCACTTTGGCTTTGTTTTCCCGCCGGAGCATTGAAACCACAGCGTCAAAGATTTCAGCCCCTTTAAAATGAATCGTGTACTGAAAAGACTGCCCATTGACCCCAGTTGCCGAGAGCTGAACATTCGCTGCCGTACCGGACCATTGATCTGAACTGCAATAATAGACAAACACCTGATTCCAGGTGGCGAAATTGTTCAGTGATGAATCCGGGCTGAGAAGTCCATTCCCACGAATGCCCTTGTCGGGTGCAAACGAAGAACTCATTTTGTTGGCGCCAAAATTGGTCTCAATGCTGCACCAGCGCTGGGCACAGGCCTGCCCCGAGCCACAATCACCGCCACCTTGGAGATAAATGACCCATTTGTTGCGGTTATCGGTGTTGGAATATCTCCGAACATAAAAAATCCCGCCAGTACCGTCATTGCATATGGCGCCCGGGAATTTTGTCAGGTCGAGGTTAATTCGATAGAGATCAGTTCCAGGAGCGATGCCGCCAGCCTCACCAGGTTTTCCACAGGCCAGCACCTTATCAAGGGTATTTCCTGATTGCGCGTTTGAAACGGGAAGAAAATTGGTTGATATAGGAAGGATTGAACCAAGAAAGAGTACAATCCCTATCTGTAATAAAAGAAAGAGCGTACCTTTGATATTTCTTTTCTGATTCGATACGGTGAAATGATTGTTCCGTTGTGTTTTTCGAAGGGGGGGCATAGGGTTAGCTCCTCAACTGGTGTCAGATTGTACACATTTATGGGGCATTGGACGCCGGTTTCCTGAAAAAGTCTTAAAATACAGGGCGGAAGACATCGGGCGGAAGACATTGGGCTTGGGGCTGAAGACTCGCAAAGCTCGGAGCAATTGAAGGGATGAGGAATGAAATAAAACCAATTCTTCAGC
>DAOQNB010000156.1:5999-9260 GCA_035335845.1 Acidobacteriota bacterium
GCAAAGCTCGGAGCAATTGAAGGGATGAGGAATGAAATAAAACCAATTCTTCAGCCCGTCTTCTTCAGCCCATTTTCTTCAGCCCGTTTTCTTCAGCCCGTTTTCTTCAACCCGTTTTCTTCAGCCCGTCTTCTTCAGCGCATTTTCTTCAGCCCGTTTTCTTCAGCGCATTTTCTTCAGCCCGTTTTCTTCAGCCCGTTTTCTTCAGCCCGTCTTCTTCAGCCCGTTGGCTTCCACACCATGCCTGTTCCCCATCGCCCAAAAATGTGACACAATCGCCCGGCAATGTTTCTGCTTTTCCTTCATTTCTGCAGTCTGCAATCAAACCAATCAGGAAAACACTGGACCTGAGCCAGCCGGCTTGGGGTCTGTCTGTTTTCTAATCTTTCAGCAGGGAAAACAACCACGAACGTCTATGGCACATACTCTTTTTAACTCATTGCAAGAATTCACCCTGGGCAATGGCAGCACAGGGAAATATTACTCGTTACCGGCACTCGAAGCGGCTGGGGTCGGCCCCATTTCAAAATTGCCGGTTAGCATTCGGATCGTGTTGGAATCAGTCCTGCGCAATTATGACGATCTGAAAATCAAAGAATCCGACATCCGCACGCTGGCAAACTGGCAGGCCAAAGCTGAGCGGACGGCTGAAATTCCGTTTGTTGTGGCCCGTGTGCTGTTGCAGGATTTCACCGGTGTTCCGTTGCTGGTTGACCTGGCGGCTATGCGATCAGCCATGAGCCAGTTGCACAAAAATCCGAAGGCGATTGAGCCGCTGGTCCCGGTTGATCTGGTCATTGACCACTCCGTCCAGGTGGACTATACCGGTCCAACCGCTGCCCGCCGATTGAAAACACTGACCGAAGAAAATGGATCTGGGCTTCCTGCCACCGATGATGCCTTTCAGCTCAACATGATGCTGGAATTTGAGCGCAACCGGGCCCGCTATCAATTTTTGAAGTGGGGCATGCAGGCGTTTGAAAGCTTCAAAGTCATTCCGCCAGGGATTGGTATTTGCCATCAGGTCAATTTGGAATATCTGGCCAAAGGTGTTCTGGAACGCGAAGGCGTGTATTACCCGGACACACTGGTTGGAACTGACTCGCACACCACCATGATCAATGGCCTGGGAATTGTCGGCTGGGGCGTCGGCGGGATTGAAGCCGAAGCCGGAATGCTCGGCCAGCCGGTGTACTTCCTGACGCCGGATGTGGTTGGTGTCCATATGCACGGCAAGTTACGCGAAGGCGTCACGGCCACTGATCTGGTGCTGCATGTGACGGAAATGCTCCGCAAGGCCAAAGTGGTCGGAAAATTTGTTGAATATCACGGCGAAGGCGCCGCCAATCTCTCGCTCACCGACCGGGCCACTATCAGCAACATGGGCCCTGAATACGGCGCAACGATGGGCTACTTCCCGATTGACGAAGAAACCTGCAAGTATTTGCTGGCGACGGGACGGTCACCCGAACACGTCGAGACATTCCGCAATTACTACACCGCTCAGGGCATGTTTGGTATTCCGAAACAAGGCGAATGTGAATATTCAGTGTTGCTTGACCTTGATCTGGCGGATATTCAACCCGGCGTGGCCGGTCCCAAACGCCCACAAGACCGCATCAACCTGACGGATCTGAAAACCACATTCCAGGGCCTGCTGGAAAAACCAGTCAAGGAAAATGGCTTTAATGTGGCGGCTGATCGGTTGTCGGCGTCAGTTCCAGTCAACGTGGATGCCGAAACCGAGGTCACTTTGGGCCACGGCAATGTGTTGATTGCGGCTATTACTTCCTGCACCAACACTTCAAACCCCAGTGTGATGCTCGCGGCTGGCATTTTGGCCAAAAAAGCGGTTGAAAAAGGATTGACGGTCAATCCAGCCGTGAAAACGTCGTTGGCCCCAGGTTCACGTGTAGTTTCGGAATATCTGGACAAGACCGGGTTGCAACCGTACCTGAATCAGGTTGGTTTTAACGTGGTTGGATATGGCTGCACGACCTGTATTGGAAACTCCGGCCCGCTCGATCAGCCCATTGAAGACGCTGTGGTGAAAAATGATCTGGTGGCCGCCAGCGTCCTTTCCGGTAATCGGAACTTCGAAGCCCGTGTGCATCCCAACATCAAAGCCAATTTCCTGATGAGTCCGCCGCTTGTGGTGGCTTTTGCACTGGCGGGCCGGGTCACGACCAATCTTTCAGAAGATCCGATTGGAAAAGGCAGCGATGGTGCGGATGTCTACCTGCGGGACATCTGGCCAACGTCTCAGGAAATCGGCGACCTGCTCAGCAGCGCGATGGATCCTGAAACCTATCAGAAGCTTTATTCAGACTTTGCCGAACAGAATCCAATGTGGAATGACATTCCAAGTTCGGTCGGTGATGTCTATGAATGGGACACGGAATCACCCTACATTCAAGAGCCGCCATATTTCGAAAACTTCGGTATGGACGCCGGTCAATTTGCTGATGTGCGCGGTGCGCGACCACTGGCCATTTTCGGTGATTCGGTCACTACTGATCACATCAGTCCGGCGGGTTCGATCAAGGCTTCATCGCCAGCCGGTGTCTACCTGCAATCCAAAGGCGTGAGCGTCGCCGATTTCAACAGCTATGGCTCACGGCGCGGAAACCACGAAGTCATGATGCGTGGGACATTTGCCAACGTGCGAATTAAAAACCTGATGGTGCCTGGGGTTGAAGGCGGCGTCACGGTCTATCAACCGGAAGGCGAACGACTGGCCATTTATGATGCGGCGGTGAAATATATGGCCGCCGGAACACCGCTTGTGGTGATTGCCGGACAGGAATACGGTACCGGAAGCTCACGTGACTGGGCGGCAAAAGGCACCCGGTTACTTGGGGTCAAAGCCGTCGTGGCTCAAAGCTTTGAACGCATTCACCGGAGCAATCTGGTTGGAATGGGCGTGCTGCCGTGCCAGTTTAAAGACGGCACCAATGCCCAATCATTACAACTCGATGGCACTGAAACCTTTGATCTGATTGGGTTGGAAGGTGGCGTGAAACCCCAGCAGGACGTCACACTGGTCATCCATCGTGCCAGTGGTGAGTCAACCGAAGTTCCGTTGACGCTTCGGATTGATACGCCCATTGAAATTGATTATTACCTGCACGGTGGGATTTTGCCGTATGTGCTGCGTCAGTTGATTACCAACGCTGACCAGAACTAATTCAAAACATCGGGCTGAAGACCTTGGGTCTGGGGCTGAAGAAAACGGGCTGAAGAGGTGAGGGCAATCCTCAA
>DAOQNB010000157.1:0-9242 GCA_035335845.1 Acidobacteriota bacterium
CCGCCTGCGTGAGCGGGTGGGTTTGGTCAGTACCGCCTGCGTGAGCGGGTGGGTTGGAAGGAACCAGACCCACCCACTCACGCGAGTGGGACTGACTCATTGGGTAATGCTGTCAGACTGTCGTGACCGGAGCATTTGAGCTTTGAGTGCAAATTCATCTGCGCTTTCCTTGCGGTTGGTTTGGCGCAGGATTCGGGAATAGATTTCCATATCATTGGCCAGATTTGGATGTTCCGGTCCAAATTTCTTTTCCCAAATCGTCATTGCCCGCCGCACCGTCTTTTCAGCGTCTTCATATCTCACTTCCAGTTGATACACTTCGGCAAGTTTTTCCAGGCTGGCCGCCACGCTTGGGTGGTCAGGGCCAAATGCTTTTTCCTGAATCTGGAGCGCGCGTTTGTATAAGCTTTCGGCTTTTTCAAGCTTGCGCTGTGAGGCGTAGGCAAAAGCCAGGTTGACCATGGCCGTTGCCGTGTTGGGATGATCTTCGCCAACCAGTTTGGTCCACAGTTTGATTGCCCGATTGGAATAGTTTTCGGAATCTTTAAACCGTGCCTGAGCATTGCATAACACCGCCAGGTTATTGAGCGTGGCAGCAATATTGGGGTGCTCTGGACCAATGGTTTTCTCCCAAATAACCAGCGCCCGGTTGTAATACTCTTCAGCTAAGGTTGTTTTTCCACGAACTTTATAGCAGGCAGCCAGATTATTGAGTGTGGTGGCAACCATTGGGTGTTCTGGTCCAAACGCCTTTTCCCGAATTGCCAGCGCCCGTTTGCAGTGCTTTTCGGCTTCGAGGGTTTCACTCATTTCAATATACATGGTGCCTAAATTATTGAGCGGAGTGGAAACCTTGGGATCTTCGAGGCCAAATTTCTCTTCAAGCAGGCGAATGGCGCGATTGTACAGTGGCTCGGCCTGGGTGTACTTACTCTGGGTGCGATAGAGTTCGGCCAGATTGTTCATGGTGTTTGCCAGGTTGGCAACGTCGGGTTTGTCACTGGCTTCAAGCCCCGCCAGAGCTTGTGAGTACATTTTTTCAGCCTCACTGTATTTCCCGCGCGCGTTATACAAACTGGCCAGATTGCTTGATACGGCTGCCACTGTTGGATGCCCCGCCCCACGCCGTTCTTTCCACAACGTCAAAGCTCGTTCATACGCAACTTCTGCTTCTGGAAATTTTCCTTTGGCCTGATAACACTGCGCCAGACAGGTCAAACTTTGGGCCAGTCGGGTATCAGGCGCCGGAAAGGATTCACTTTCTTTCACTGCGACCAGAAGCGCTTTTTCAGCCTCTTCAAACTGATTTTGTTCAAATGCTTTTTTTCCGATTTGGTGGTATTTTTCCCAGGAATTTTCCTGAGCAAACCCAGGCATTATAGTCAAGGCAAGACACACAAATCCCGCCAGAAGAAAGAGTCTTCCGTGGTACATCATCTTGGAATATCCTCCAGAAACCTAGATTTTATTACAGTTTCCAAGAGAGCTTGGTTGTGGCCTGGATTTGAAAAACGATTGTGGGAGTGGATGTCGCCTTAAACTGACTGAACTCGATCAAAGTTCCAATTATTTCTGAATTCTTTTACCTTTTCTTAATATCTTTTTTCTTGAATATTCAAGATTCTCATTGGAATTAATTTCATTTTTTTGAAGAACAAAAGCTGACGTCATATTCACTTTTCAGCTTTTCGGTTGTCAGAGGTAAGCCGGACATGGATAGTGTGGCGGCATTTCGATACCACCATGGCTCTCGCTCTGGAGCCAGACTTTTTTAAATTCACACGAGGAACGCATGCACGTCAAACTGGCACTCATTGGACTTGGAAATATCGGGCGACGCTTTTTGGAGTTGCTCGAACGCAAACAGGAACTGCTGTCAACGCGGTTTGGACTTGAACTTTCAGTGGTCAGCGTGGCTGATAGCAGCGGGGCCAGGCACTATCCAGATGGTGCCAACCTGCGCCAGTTGATCGAGATGAAACTGGCTGGCCAGCGACTCAAAGATCATCATGAAGCACTCATTGACCCGCTCGATATGGTTCGGCAAACCGAAGCCAACGTGTTGATTGAGTTATCACCGACAAATTTGCAGACCGGCGGGACAGGGCTTTCTGCGATTCGGATCGCCCTTGAACGAAACCTGCACGTCGTGACAGCCAACAAAGGGCCGCTGGTCCTGGCCTTTCAAGAACTGGTCACCAAAGCCCGCGAACAACAGGTCCGGCTGCTTTTTAGCGCGACCGTGACCGGCGGCCTGCCAACCCTCAATGTCGGGCGGCGGGACTTGAGCGCCTGCCAGATTAAAAAGTTTGAAGGCATCGTCAACTCAACCACGGATTTTATTCTGACCTGTATGTCTGAAGGGGAAACCTTTGACCAGGGGTTAAAACGCGCCCAGGATGCTGGATTTGCCGAAGCTGACCCGACCCTGGATGTGGATGGCTGGGATGCCGCCAATAAACTGGTCATCATTGCCAACACAGTTTTACGGCGACCAACCACACTGGATGATCTGGAAGTGGTTGGCATTCGTGGTGTCACCCAGGAGGATGTTCGTGCGGCTCAGGAACGGGACGAAGTCATCAAGTTGATTGCCATGGCTGAGCACACGGGCTCGGACTATCGCTTTTCGGTCAAGCCAACCTCACTGAAAAAAGACCATCCACTGGTTCAATTGGGGAATGACTGGCAGGGAGTAATCTACTACACCGACATCAATGGCAAAATTTTAGCGGCGATTGATTCGGAAGATCCGACACCAACCGCCGCCGCTGTTTTGGAAGATTTGATTGAGATTTGCCAATGAAGAAATCGGGCTGAGAAAACCAGGGCTGAAGAATATCGGGCTTGGGGCTGAAGATTCGCAAGCTCAGGGCAAAGGAAGGGATGAGGGATGAAGGATGAGGGATGAAATAAAACCAGTTCTTCAACCCGACGTCTTCAGCCCGTTTTCTTCAGCCCGACTTCTTCAGCCCGTTTTCTTCAGCCCGACTTCTTCAGCCCAGGCTTTACGCCCCATGACACTGCTTGTATTTCTTGCCTGAACCGCAGGGGCAAGGTTCGTTGCGACCAACCTTTGGCAGCTTGACCACGGGCTGGGCTTTCGCTTCTGCTGTTTCGCCAGCTCGGGCGGCACCAGCATTGGCTTTGGTATAGACCATTTGTGGTTGTCGGCGGACGGGTCGTCGCATCGGCACCGGTGTTGGAGCTGGTGCTTCTTCCTCTGGAGCCTCAATGTTTTCAGCCGCCTGTTCGGCAACCTCAATGCGCATATTGAACATAAACCGCACTGATTCTTCATCAATCCGGTCAATCATTTCGTCAAAGAGCACCCGTGATTCTTTCTTATATTCCACCAGCGGATCTTTTTGACCATAAGCGCGCAGGCTGATGCCTTCTTTCAGATGGTCAAGCTGGGCCAGATGGTCTTTCCACTGGGCGTCAACCACATTGAGCATAATGTAGCGCTCAAGTTCCCGCATGCGGTCTGAACCAACGGCGGCTTCTTTCTCGGCATACACGTCCTTCAGCAATTTCCAGATTTCATCCCGCAATTCAGAGGCTGAAAGCGCATCAAAATCCAGCTCATGGGCTTCAAGGTCAAACCCATAGATATCCTGGAGTTTGATTTTGAGGCCATCAATATTCCACTCATCTGGATGGACATCCTCACTGGCAAACTCTTCAACGATGTCGGTGAGCAGGTCTTCCGCGACGTTGATAAATTCGCGTCGGTCTTCCCCTCCTTCTGAGATCAATTCGCGCCGCAAACCATAAATTGTTTCACGCTGCTTGTTCATGACATCGTCATATTCAAGCAAGTGCTTGCGGATTGAGAAGTTATGGCCTTCAACTGATTTCTGGGCGCGTTCGACCTGTTTCGAAACCATTTTGCTTTCAATCGCCACGCCTTCTTCCATTCCCAGACGAAGCATCAGGTTTTTAACCCGTTCGCCACCGAAGATGCGCATCAGATCATCTTCGAGCGAGAGGTAAAAACGGGATGAACCGGGGTCGCCCTGACGTCCGGCACGACCACGGAGCTGGTTGTCAATCCGGCGGGATTCGTGGCGTTCAGTACCAAGGATATGGAGGCCACCGAGGCTCACAACTTCCTCATGTTCTTTGGCAACAATGGCTTGAGCTTCAAGAAGTGCGGGTTCAAGCTGTTCAGGTGTGGCTTCATCAGGGTTGATTTCCTGGCGTTTCAGGATTTCTTTGGCCAGAAACTCTGGATTCCCGCCCAGCAAAATGTCCGTTCCACGACCAGCCATGTTGGTGGCAATCGTGACCATGCCCTTCCGGCCAGCCTGAGCCACGATTTCGGCTTCGCGCTCGTGGTATTTGGCGTTGAGCACGTTGTGGGGGATGTTGATTTTTTTGAGCAGGGCTGACAGGTGTTCTGAATTTTCCACTGATGCCGTTCCGACCAGAACCGGCTGTCCCTTGGCATACAACTCCTTGATTTCTTCCACGGAGGCATTCCATTTTTCAGTCTCAGTGCGATACACCAGGTCTGGATTATCCACGCGGATCATCGCCCGATTGGTTGGAATAATGGTCACATCAAGGTTGTAGATCTTTGCAAATTCAGGCGCTTCTGTTTCGGCGGTACCGGTCATTCCAGCAAGTTTGTCATACATGCGGAAATAGTTTTGCAGCGTGACCGTCGCCAGGGTCTGGGTTTCTTTTTCAATCTTCACCCCTTCTTTGGCTTCAACGGCCTGGTGCAATCCATCTGACCAGCGACGACCGGTCATCATGCGTCCGGTATGTTCGTCAACAATCACGACTTCGCCATCTTTGACGATGTAATCTTTATCAACTTTATAGAGGGTGTGCGCGCGCAGGGCCTGATTCACGCAATGCAAAATTTCACGGTTGGCCGGATCATAGAGGTTGCCACAGCCGAGCAGTTTTTCAGCGTGTTCAATTCCATCTTCCGTCAATGTGGCCGTGTGTGTTTTTTCATCAACCAGAAAATCCGTTTCGCCATTTAGCCGTGGAATAATGTCGTTGGCGAGATAGTATTTTTCGGTTGAATCATCTGAGGCACCAGCGATGATCAGTGGGGTACGGGCTTCGTCGATCAGAATCGAGTCCACTTCGTCCACGATGGCAAAGTTGTATTCGCGCTGGACACATTGGGCCAGGCTAAACTTCATGTTATCGCGCAGATAATCAAAGCCAAATTCGTTGTTGGTCCCATAGGTGATATCAGCCCCATAGGCTTCACGGCGGGTAAAGTCATCAATGTTGCTTTGAATGACCCCGACTGAGAGTCCCAGGAATTTGTGGATTCGGCCCATCCACTCGGCGTCACGGCGAGCAAGGTAATCGTTCACCGTCACGACGTGGACACCTTTTCCGGTCAGGGCATTGAGGTAGGAAGGAAGTGTGGCAACCAGCGTTTTTCCTTCCCCGGTTCGCATTTCTGCAATCCGACCTTCGTGCAGCACGATGCCACCAATCATCTGGACGTCAAAATGCCGCATGGTGGTGGTCCGGCGGGAAGCCTCGCGGACAGTGGCAAAGGCTTCAGGAAGCAGATCGTCAAGGGATTCCCCAGCATCGAGACGTTCTTTAAACTTAACAGTTTGCGCCCGAAGCTGGTCATCCGTCAGTTGCTGGATTTCAGGTTCGAGGTCGTTGATTCTTGCGACAATCGGACGAATTCGCTTAAGATACCGTTCGTTTGCGCTGCCAAAAATTCGAGTCAGAAGCTTATCAATGATCATGAAACAACAAAATGTCGCACAAGCCCGCCGGGGCTCTTTTTCGCCGGCCAGAACGAGCCTTGCACGACACCCTCTTTAAATCTTTAAATCTCCACAGGTTAGTTTCATTCTCGCTGGAAACCCCGGCGAGGTCTTAATTCCCCAACCGCATTGGTGGGAAGTGAACAAATTGATGATGACGAATGAACGGGATTGTAGGAGAAGCTCCCAAGACACGTCAAGGAGCGAGAAAGACCTTGAAAGCCTTTGCCTCGCTATGCTATAAGAGACTCCGATTCATAATAACTCCAATAATCACAAAGGGCTACACAGCCGCAAAGATTTTCCATCCAAAACCTGCAGGAATTCTTCTGTACGGTGAGCCTGTTCGTCCCTTTTAAAGCTTCGAGGTCAAAATAGCGATGTCAAACCCCGCGATGGTGCTCTACGGCGAGGAATACCAACTAATCAAAACCATCATCGCCAAGTTGTGCGAAGATGCGAATGCCAAAATGGTATTTCTTGTTGATAAGAATGGACAACAAATAGCTTCACATGGGGAACTTGGCGATATTGATACGACCAGTTTGGCTTCATTGACGGCAGGAAACGTCGCAGCAACTGACGGTTTGGCCCGCCTCATTGGAGAGAAAGAATTTCCGGTTCTTTCTCATGAAGGCGAACGCGACAATATCCACATCTCAATTGTTGCTCAACGTGTCATTCTGGTCGTCATCTTTGACGAACGGTCCAGCCTTGGGCTCGTCCGGTTGCGCGTCAGACGGGCTTCAAGCGAGCTCACTGAGGTGTTTGAACTGATTGTGCGCAAAGTTGAGCAGGAAAAAGAAAAAGGCAACTCACTGGAAACCCCATTTGCTGAAATTACGGATGAGGATATTGACAACCTCTTTCGTGAGTGAGTAACAATGCCTGTGTTGGATTCGGTGGGCCAGTTGTTCCCGCCGTGACGATTAACCATCTCTTAACTACTCGTAAGGGTTGCAGCCTTGACATTCATTAACTACGCATCGCGAGAAATCAACTGTAAGATCGTGTACTACGGCCCTGGTTTGGGCGGGAAGACGACCAATTTGCAGTACATCTACGACTCGACGGCACCCCAGGCCAAAGGGAAACTGATCAGCCTGGCAACTGAGACGGACCGTACGCTGTTTTTCGACTTTCTTCCATTGGAACTTGGGACGGTGCGCGGGTTCAAAACCCGTTTTCACCTCTACACTGTGCCTGGGCAGGTTTTTTACGATGCCAGTCGCAAACTCATTTTGAAGGGTGTAGATGGTGTGGTTTTTGTGGCCGACAGCCAGTACGAACGCATGGACGCCAACATTGAGTCACTGTGGAACCTTGAAAACAACCTCAAGGCCCAGGGTTATGATTTGATGAAAATTCCCTATGTCCTCCAACTCAATAAACGCGACCTTCCCGGCGTGATGCCGATTGAAGAGTTGAAAAAAGAGTTGATGCGCAAGGGTGAGCCTGTCTTTGAAGGAGTTGCTTTCAAAGGAGTTGGGGTGTTTGACACCTTGAAAGCAGTCGCCAAGCAGGTACTGGTTGAACTGAAAAAAGGCGGCGGCTAAACCACCGAACGCAGGTTTTATTCAAAAGGCGAAGGGGGAGACTCAACAGACTCTGCCCCGTTCGCCTTTTTGTGTTTTATTGATTTCCTGGCTCTGGCTTGACGTTGTCGCCAGGAGACTGATATTTTCGCGCTCCATTTCATTTTCATCCTCATTCCGAGAAAGTACCAACTCCCATGCTCACAGGTAAAAAAGGATTAATTTTAGGCGTTGCCAACAAACGAAGTCTGGCCTGGGGAATTGCCCAGGCGACAGCCACAGCGGGTGCCCGGCTGGCGCTCACCTATCAGGGCGACCGACTTGAAGAAAATGTCCGCGAATTAGCGGCAAAACTTGAGGATCCACTCGTGCTTCCCTGCGATGTGACCAATGATGCCGAGGTCGCCACCCTGTTTGAAACCCTCAAAGAACAGTTTGGCACGCTCGATTTTCTGGTTCACGCGATTGCGTTCGCTCAAAAAGAAGACCTGGAAGGCACCTTCCTGGGAACATCTCGGGATGGGTTTCGAGTCGCCCACGATATCAGTGCCTACTCCCTGACCGCCCTGGCCCGGGCCGCGTTTCCACTGATGAAAGACAATGGCGGCAGCATTTTGACCCTCTCCTACCTGGGCGCTGAACGCGCAATGCCCCACTACAATGTGATGGGTGTGGCCAAAGCGGCACTCGAAGCCAGTGTACGCTATCTGGCAACGGATTTAGGCCCCTCAAACATTCGTGTCAATGCCGTTTCCGCCGGTCCAATCAGCACCCTGGCCGCTCGCGGCATTGGTGGCTTTACCAAGATGTTGCAATATCATCGCGAGACGGCCCCCTTGCGCCGCAACACCGAAGTCAGCGAAGTGGCCGACACAGCGTTGTTTCTGGTTTCAAATATGGGCCGTGGCATCACAGGTGAAGTCATTTATGTGGACGGCGGCTTTCATATTGTCGGCATGCCTCCGCTCTAAAACCATATAGGGATTAGAGTTTGAGGAAAATAACTCTTTCAATGATGTAACTTTATGAATTCCATTCGAAAAGTCGGCGTTTTAGGAGCTGGCACAATGGGGCGTGGAATTGCCCAGGTGTGTGTTCAGAGTGGCTGTGACGTTGTCTTACATGATGTCTCAGGATCGGTTCTCGAACAGGCACGCACCGCAATCCACGCTGGATTGGCAAAGGCGGTTGAAAAAGGTCGGTTAACACCTGAAACCAAAACTGCAGCCTGTGATCGGCTTCACACCACCTCTGACCTGACTCTGGTCCACACAGCAGACTGCGTGATTGAAGCAGTGCCTGAAAAACTGGCTTTAAAACAGGAACTGTTTGCTGAACTGGATCAACATCTTGCCCCACAAGCCATTCTGGCCACCAACACCTCTTCGCTGAGTATCACGGCAATTGCTGAGGCAACCTCACGACCAGAACGGGTGATTGGCCTGCATTTTTTTAACCCGGTGCCGGTCATGAAACTGCTGGAAATTATTCGCGGAAAACAGACTTCCGCAACGGTGCTCCAGCAGGCGCTTGAATTTGGCAAACACCTTGGTAAAGAAACAATTGTGGTTCAAGACTCACCAGGGTTTGCCACCAGCCGGCTTGGGCTGGCACTGGGTCTGGAAGCAATGCGCATGATGGAAACCGGTGTGGCATCGGCACAGGACATTGATCGAGCCATGGAGTTGGGCTACAACCACCCAATTGGTCCACTCAAACTGACCGATCTGGTTGGTCTGGATGTGCGGCTCAGTATTGCCGAATACCTCTTTGATAAACTTGGTTCAGAGTCGTTTCGTCCACCTCAAATTCTTCGCGATCTGGTGGCCGATGGGAAACTCGGAAAGAAATCTGGCCAGGGGTTCTATTTATGGAATACAGAATGAAGAATGAAGAATTGAGAATTGAGAATGAAGAAACTTGTTGGTTCTTGGTTCTTGGTTCTTGG
>DAOQNB010000158.1:0-1327 GCA_035335845.1 Acidobacteriota bacterium
TAGACCAGCCATTGTTCAAAGATCCTCCGGCCATAGTCGCCTGATTTTTCAGGGTGAAATTGAAACGCGATGACCGACCCACGCTCCACCACGGCGCAAAATTGCTCACCGTACGTTGTTTGGGCGACACAATCAGCCGCGTCACGAACCACAAAACTGTTCACAAAATAAGCCGCACCATTTGGAAAGAGGTCTCCCGACCAGTTGACTTCTGCCCAGCCGACCATTGGTTGTTTGGGGCTGCGCAGGCGAGTGACCCGACCTGAAAAGATACCCAGTCCTGCGACACCAGGGGCTTCTTCGCTTTCCTCAAACAAAATCTGGAGACCGACACAAATCCCCAAAAGCGGTTTGTCTTCGGTCACCCACTTATGAATGGCCGCGACCCAGCCAGTTTGGGTGAGGTGATCCATAACACTCCCAAAATGGCCTTGACCGGGAATGACAAGCTGGCTGACATCACTGAGGTCATCAGGGCTGGTCAGCAACCGGGTCTCTTTCCCAAGTCGAGTCATGGCGTGAATCAGGCTGGTTACATTTCCAGCGTTGGTGTTGATGATGGCAATAGGCATAAATTTAGGGCTGAAGATGACGGGCTTGGGGCTGAAGACTCGCAAGCTCGGGGCTGAAGATGACGGGCTTGGGGCTGAAGACGACAGGCTTGGGATTGAAGAAAACGGGTTCAATACCCTGAGCCCGATGTCTTCAGCCCTCAGCCCCGAGCCTGCGAGTCTTCAGCCCTATAAAACTCCCTTGGTGCTGGCTTCGCGGTCTTTGGGTTGGAGGGCTTCACTCAAGGCATAGGCCAGAGCTTTAAAGCTGGCTTCAACCAGATGATGGTTGTTGCCAGTGGCAAGCGTTTGAATATGGAGGGTAAAGGCACCAGCCATGGCCAGCGAGTGGAAAAAATGACTCCACATTTCGGTGTTGAGATGGCCGACATATTCGCGAGTAAACGGTAAATCACACTTGCAATAAGGTCGGCCACTTAAATCAAGCGCACACAGAACCAGCACTTCATCCATCGGGAGTGCCCGCTGGCCATAGCGTTGAATCCGTTGCCGGGTCCGCCAGGCTTCCTGGAGCGCATCGCCCAGACACAACGCAACGTCTTCAATTAAGTGATGATCGTCCACTTTGATGTCACCGCTGGCCACGATCTTGAGATTCCAGCCAGCGTGGGTGCCGAGTTGTTCGAGCATGTGGTTGAAAAACGGCAGGCCCGTGTCAATCGTGACCTGCTGGGTGCCGTGGACGTTGAGTTCAACGGCAATGGTGGTTTCTTTGGTGCTTCGTTGGCGAGTGATGTTCATAAAACCGTTCAGGG
>DAOQNB010000158.1:1427-3874 GCA_035335845.1 Acidobacteriota bacterium
GTTTTCGAAGACAGGTTGTTTTTGGTTTTCGCCGCGGAGCGGTGGCTGAATTGAGGCAGGTCGTTCACGGCCTGCGAAAAAGGGATGCGTCGGCCAGAGCCGTCGTCAATCGTTCCAGGTCAAGTGGAATCGTGATGCGGATACATCCCGCCAGCAGTGGATCATCAAAGAGCCGGACGATGATGCCCTGTTCGCGCAAACTGTCACGGCACTGGCGGGCTCGTTCAGGTGAGAGTCGAATCATCAGGAAATTCGCGCCGCTGTCAAAAACCTCGATATCTCGACCCTGGAGCCAATTCTGAAACTGTTTGCGGTTGCGCATAATCTGGCGGCAATAGGCCAGGGTGTCAGCTTCGGCTTCTGATTCCAGTCCAGCGCTCGCCAGGTGCAATGCTGGCGTCCCAACATTGTAGGGCAGTGTGAGCGCCCGAACCTGATTCATCAACTCGCTCGCTCCGAGCAAAAAACCGACGCGCAACCCGGCCAATCCATAGGCTTTGGAGAAAGTTCGGAGCAACACGAGGTTGGAAAATTCAGCAAGCAATCCAGCCGCATTCTCCGGGTAGAAGTCCACATAAGCTTCATCAAGCAGGACAAACACACCTTTTTGAGCCGCAATCTGGAGCAACTCAAGCAAAACTGGACGTGGGATGACTTCACCGGTCGGATTGTTTGGACTGGTCAGGATCAACCAGCCAAACGTGCCCTCCTGCAAGGTTTTGATCAGGCACGGATAGTCAATTCCCATGTTTGCAAGTGCGGGCGTGGTGGCAATCTCGGCAGAGACTTCGCCCAGGCATTTAAAGTAGATACTAAATGCCGGCAACGGGATCAAGACCCTTCGATTCTGGTTGCGGATCAATCGAGCCAGGAGCGCAATCCCTTCGTCTCCGCCATTGGTGACGAGCACCTGGGATGGTTCAAGTCCAAATTTCCGCGCCAGTTTTTCTTCAAGCGGCACTCGATTTGGATAGAGCCACAGGCTTTTTGAATCAAGTTGGGTGAATGCTGAGGCGACCCACTGGGGGCATCCGTCAGCGCGTTCGTTGGTGTCAAGTTTGAGGATAGACATAAGCAGAAATAGGGCTGAAGACATCGGGCTGAAGACATCGGGCTGAAGACATCGGGCTGAAGACATCGGGTTGAAGACATCGGACTCAGGGTATTGAACCCGTTTTCTTCAGCCCTGAGCTTGCGAATCTTCAGCCCCAAGCCCTAAACCCTGTCTTTAAATTACTTTCCGAATTGGTGTTTCCAAAATGTCGGTGGCGCCAGCGGCAATCAGTTTTGGAATGAGTTCTTTGACCTGGTTTTTTTTGACGGCGGCTTTGACTGAAAAACCGGAATCCTGATAGAGCTTGGCTACGGTCGGAGACCGCATCGCTGGCAGCAACGTGACGATGAGTTCCAGTCGGTCCGGCGGGCAGTTCATTTCAAGCAATACCCGTGAGCGGCCATTGAGGACGCCCCGAATCAAGAGCATCAGGTCTTCGATTTGCTGGCGATTTTCTGGATTGTCGAGGGCGCGCCGATTGGCAATCAGTCGGGTGGTTGAGGTCAGCAGCGTGCCGATGATTTTCAGGCGGTTGGCCTGCAGGGTTGAGCCGGTGCTGGTATTATCTACAATTAAATCAGCATCTTCTGGAGGAAAGACCTCCGTTGAACCATATGAGCGGACAAAGGTGAAGTCAAACCCCTGGCTGGTGAGATAATCGCGGGTGATATTTTCATATTCAGAGACCGCAATGATGGGGCGGCTACGGAGTTCGTCTACGCTCCACTGTTCCGGAATACAGGCGACGATGCGTACCGGATCAAACCCAAGATCAAGCAATTGCTCGACTTCGGCGTTTTGTTCAACCACCCAATCGTATCCGGCAAACCCGATGTCGTGCTGGCCGAGCGCGACCAGTGGCGGAATATTCTGACTTTTGAGGAGTTTGACGGCCAGATTTGGATCTGAGGCAATCGGGCGGTAATTGCGTTCGTCGCCCTGGAGCGTGATCCCGCATTCAGCGAGCAACTGGGCGACTTCGTTATAAATGCGGCCTTTGGGAACAACAAGTTTGAGTGGCATATAGTTTAGGGTTGAGGGCTTGGGGCTGAGGGCTGAGGGTTTTTGAAACGGGCGCGGTTCAAAACAACAGCACCCTTACATCTTTGTCCTTTTCGTCCTTTATGTTCTTCAGGTCTTTGGCCAGACCGCAAAAACAAAAACCCCGTTGACTGTGAAGTCAACGGGGTTAGGGGATCGAGACGAACGAGCAAAATCAGACCACATCACCGCCGCTGCTTCGGATGGCAGAAGAAATGCACGTGATGGTGGTGATGTTGACGATTGATCATAATTGCGAATTGGTTTGGATATTTGGAAAAAGTAGTGCCAATGATTGGCAAGGAACCCAAAACTTGTCAACTCTTTTTTCCTGATGGCTGCCCACCCGCTG
>DAOQNB010000158.1:3974-9238 GCA_035335845.1 Acidobacteriota bacterium
GGCTGCCCACCCGCTGGCGCAGGTGGTACAGACATTATTGCGGGCCAGGGCCAGTGCCGATACCCGTTGCACCAGCACCACGCACGGCACGCACGACGTTAAACAGCACATCCGAGGCATACAGAATTCCCCGGCTATCGAGTTGGAGGTGGAAAATAATTCCAAGTTTGGCCGTCGTGGCGGCCTTGCCATCACCATCAAACCCCATTTCACCAGTCCCGGCAATGGTGGTGATGACCCCGGTGCGGGCATCTACCCGACGGATGCGCAAGTTTCCGGTGTCGGCAATAAACAGGTTGCCGTCAGCATCCAGGGCAACGGCGGTTGGACTTTTCAAAAGCGCCTGTTTGGCACTGCCACCGTCTCCGGAAAAGCCGCCGCCGTTTGTTCCAATTGGCCCGCTTCCAGCTACGGTCGTAATGGCTCGGGTTCGGCCATCAATGCGCCGAATGCGGTGGTTGGCCGAGTCCGCAAAGTAGAGATTGCCTTCACCATCCAGAGCGGCTGAATAGACCCGGCTAATTTGAGCCTGGCGGGCCGGGCCGTTATCGCCGCTAAATCCAGGTGGCGTCGTTCCAATCAACGTCGTGATGATTCCATTGCGCAGATTGATGATTCGAATCCGACTGCCTGTCAGCCCGGCATCAACCACATAGAGCATTTGTCCACGAACATCGAGTGCCAGTCCTGAAGGAGAGGAAAACTGAGCCCTGAGCGCTGGACCCTCATCACCACCGGTTCCAATGTCTCCGGTTCCAGCAATTGTCGTGATCTTGCCGTCACTGGTCACAATTCGGATGCGACGATTTCCTGAATCCGCAATCAGAAGGTTGTTTTGTGGATCAACCACCAGCCCCTGGGGTTCGCGTAAAACCGCTTCAGTGGCCGGGCCACCATCTCCGATGAGGCTGGTATCTTTACTTTTTCCACCTCCGGCAAACGTCGAGATGGTGTTCAAAAGAGGGGCTGTTTCACGGATTCGGTTGTTAAATCCATCTGAAATAAAGAGTTCTCCCCCACGTCCCAAAACGGTGGCATTCGGGCGCAGATACGCAGCAGCAGCCAGACGTCCATCTCGAACCGAATCCCCACCGCCAGCATAGACCTGGGCTTTCGTTCCGAGCGGGTCAACCCGCAGGATGCGTCCTGGCCCACGATCTACTCCAAAATCTCCGTCATCCGCGACAAAAATATTTCCAAAGCCATCTGCCGTCATATCCCGGATGTTTCCCAATCGGTCGCCTGGAATTTGGAGTTGCTCACCGGTTCCGGTTTCAAGATTTATGCGGAAGGCTCGACCATTGGTGCCAACGAGCAGCCTGCCCTCGGGGTCAAGTTCAAGCCCTTGCACTGCCATCTGGGTTCCCAAAAATGGCAGGTTGAGGGTCTGGATGGTATTGGTTTGAAAATCAATCAGGCGGATCCGCCGGGCAGATGTGTCTCCAACGAGCAATCGGCCCTGGCGATCAATGATTAAAATACTGAGATCATTGAACTTTGCTGCCAGCGGTGAGCCGCCATCACCAATCTCATCACTCGGGGTACCACCTCCAGCCACGGTTGAAATGATTCCGGTCAGCAAATTGAGTTTGCGGATGCGCAAACTGGATTGGTCGGCAATATAGAGATTTCCCTGGCGATCCAGTGCCAGTGCCCGTGGTTCAAGCCGGGCGCCAGGCGCTGGACCATCCCCGATTCCATCGGCTGGGTTTCCACCTCCGGCCAGGGTGGTAATTTGATTGGTTGTGGCATCCACAAAGCGCACGCGGCCATTAAATCGGTCCGCGATATAGAGGTTCCCGATTTCGTCAGCCGCAATTGATTCCGGAAGGTTTAAATCGGCTTCAGTCGCCAGCCGGTTGTCGCCGTTAAATCCAATCCGGCCAGTGCCAGCCACGGTGGTGATGATACGGCTCTGGCTGTCAATGCGACGGATGCGGTTAAAAACTGTATCTGTGAAGAAGGCATTGCCCAGGGCGTCAATGGTGATGCTGCGTGGATCAGCCAGCACGGCACGGGTTGCCAGGCCGCCATCACCGGCAAACTGGTTTCCGCCAGCCAGGGTCGTGATGTCACCAGGGGTGATTTGATTGAGGTCAGGTGGAATGTAATAAAACGGAAACTGATCAATCCCGCCGCGATGCTGGACGGTCAGGTTGCGCAATCCACTGGCAATCGCCGGCGGTACGGTAAATTCAAGTCGGGTCGCGCTTTTTACCTTGAGATCCGTTACCTGCTGGCCATCAAGCAGCACGGTTGTTTCTGGGGCAAAATTGCGGCCTCTGACGTTGACGGTTCCGCCGCCAGCCAGAGCCGAAAATTCCGGATCAACATTTTGAATTTCAGGTGTGCCGACCGTGACCCGTTTCAAGTTTTGGGCGGTGCTCCCAGCATCGAGTACATAAATGTTGCTGCCAAGTACCGAAACGCAATCGGCTTTTCCAAATGTGTTGGTTTGGGCCAGATTGATGACCGAGGTATAGGCCCGCCGCTGGCGCAAAATTACCTTTACTCCAGTTGTTTCAGCGACATAGATATTGCCTAAGGCATCAACATTGACGGCTTTTGGGCCATTGAACAAAAACCCGGAAGCTGGTTGCGTCGGCTGGTTTCTGGTACGACTCCGGGCGCCCTGGGCTGGTCGAGCCAGTGGACCGAGCGTTAACACTTCGCCTTTGCGCGAAATCAGGCGCACGGTGTTATTTCCGGTATCGGCCACCACTATATTTTTTCCGCTGGTGTCAAGGGCCAGTCCTTCAGGTTTATTAAATCGGGCGGCACCGCCCACGCCATCCTGATTCCCAGCCTGTCCCGCGACACCGGCCAGCGTGGTAACCGTTCCTTTTTTCGTGTTGATAAAACGGATGGTGTGGTTGTCGGTGTCGGCAATGAAGATATTGCCGGCTTCATCCACCAGGACGCCGCGCGGGTTCCGAAATTGAGCCTCCGCCAGCGTGCCGTCAGTACTTCCTGGCTGATCTTTTCCGGTGAAGGTTGTGACCTGATCGTTTTGGCCAATACAGCGAATGGCATTATTGATCGAATCCGCCACATAGACATTTCCCTGGCGATTATCAATGGTGATGCCCAGCGGACCATGAAACAGTGCCGCGGTTCGGGCTCCATCCTGTTTTCCAGGTTTGTCTGTGAGCCCCGCATAGAGTTCAAGGGCCTGGCCAAAGGGGCCGCGTCGGACGACCTGCCGGACCAGATCCGTCTGATATACCCGGTTTGAGCTATCGAGTGTGACCGAACCGGTACTTGATGGTGTACCGGAGGAATTACTTTCAACCCGTACCACAGAAAGTGTGACTGAGGCTGAGGTATTGCGTGGTGCATTCTCAGAACGGGCGGTAATGGTTGCAAAGCCGCGCTCGATGCCTTGAATTCTCCCTGTTGTGTCAACGGTGGCAATTTCCGGGCTATCTGATTCCCAGGTGACAACCGCACCTGGGATCGGCTGGCCAGCTTCATCCCGAACGATGGCTGTCAATGACAGTGTCTGACCTTCGTTGACCACCAGATCCGAGGTGAGGATTTGAACCCCTGCTGTGCCGGTCTGAATCTCGGTCACGTCAATGGTTGAAAGCCCGGTTGTGCGCAGGGCCACCGCACTCACCGTGACCTGTCCGGTGGCCAGTCCGGTAACTTTGCCGTTTTCGTCAACCGAGGCAATCGCCGGGTTGCTTACACTCCAGACATAGGCCACACCAGCCAGTTCGCTTCCAGTTGCATCAAGGGCTTTGGCCGTCAACTGGATTTGCTCGTTCTTGACTACCTGAAGAGCAGGCGGCTCAACCTTGATCGTGACCTGTGGCGACCCGTTTGAAACCTTGTTGTCAAAGAGGAAGGGGGCAGAGCGGGAACCACTCACTGAGCGCACGGTCATAACATAGGTGCCGGCAGCCAGATTCCCACCGCTGACCGCCGTCAGAACAGTGGAGGGCTTATTTTTCTTGGCTTTGGTGTCATCCAGGACCGTTCCATCAACTTCAATTTTGTCACCGGTGGCAAAATTTTGTCCTTTGACCTGAAGTTTTCCATTTTTGGCTGACACCGAAGTGATTACCGCGCTCGAAAGCGGCGGCTGGTCAGCCGAAACAGTCCAGATTGAATGACTTGCAACGAATCCAATCATGAACAGGCAGAGCAGGGGAAGACCCCCGGCCTGGGCCCATCGTTGAATGCGTGATGCAAGTTGGTGCGGCACAACTGAGGAAACACGTGGGTACTGCATAGGCAAACCAAAATCGGATGAATTCAAATGAAGACAAGTCAACGCCAAATACAGAAAGGGGTTTTCTGCATTGTGGCATCTGTGCGTGGATGGTGGGTGAGTGTGTTTCTTATTTCAGAGCAAACTAAGAGAGAAATTCAAGTCAAATAGTCTGAAAACTTCAACTTGTGAACCTGGATCTGCTGGTTTTATTTGGTCGTCGCAAAAAATTTGCGAAGGGCTTCGAGTGCGGCTGGGTGAAAAATCGTGCCGTGAGTTTCATTTTCCTTTGGTGCAAAGGTTAAATTGAAATCCTTTGGTGCCTGAGTTTTGACAGCCTGAGCCACCAGATCCACGGCCTGACGCATTTCGCCGCCTTCATCCGCAATTGTGAGATAGAGCCGCCGATTGGCCGGGAACGGACGTTTCTTCAACAAGGCTGAAGCGTCTTTCGCCAACGACTGGCCATCCCACCACAGCGAAGGACTGACCGCAATATAGCCTTCAAAGAGATCCGGCTGGCGTAGCAACGTTTCGACCACAAAGAGCCCGGCGACCGATTCACCCATCAGCACCGTTTCATCTGTGACTCGAAAAGTTTTTTTGACAAACGGCTGAAGCTCATCCGCCAGAAAAGAGCGGAAAGCGGCTGATCCACCATTGGTGGGGAGTTTCTTGCGTTCAGTTTCAACCGCGGTCGGATGGGTCAGGTCGTGATAGCGGTCAATCCCTTCGATGCCAACCACAATAAATTCACGCAGATTGCGAAAATCGGCAGCCAGAGAGGCAATGCCGACAATATGTAGAAAATCTTCGGCCACACCACCATCAAGCAGATACACCACCGGGTAACGCTGGCTGCTTTTGTCATACCCTGGCGGTAAATAGACATTGATCCGTCGGGTCTGGCCCAGGATTTTTGACGGCAAGGCATACGTTTTGCCGATTTCAATGGCCTGTGGTGACTGGGGTTCATCACTGGCAAATGATGCCGGTACGAGACTTGTGGAGAAGGCCAGTATGCAGCCAAGGATGAGGAAGATTCGTT